>DATKHW010000677.1:0-2815 GCA_035546275.1 Gemmataceae bacterium | reverse complement strand
TCCCCCTGACGACGGACAACGGACAACGGACGAACAAGGTGGAGCGACATGAAGGACGTGCAACGCGTAGCCATTGTGGACCCCTCCGACGTAACCCGCGATGAGTTGCGCAAGGTCCTGCTGGGAATGGAAGCGATCTGGCTCGAAGCGGAATGCGCCCGCTATGAGTTCTTCTTCGACGTCATCAGCCAGTCCAGTCCGGACGTAGTCCTCATTTCCCTCGATTCCGATCAAAATAAGGCGCTGGCCCTCATCGCGCAGCTGGCGCAGATGAACCCCGACCTGCCGATCCTGGCCGTCAGCGCCAAGGGCGACGGCCAGGCGATTCTCCAGGCGCTGCGCAGCGGCGCCAAGGAATTCCTGACGGCGCCGGTCGTTCTCGAGGACTTGCTCAAGGCGCTGCAGCGGCTGCGGCCGCGGATCGACAGTCGCGGCGGCGAGCCGGTCGCGCCCAAAACCGAATCCCAGATCATCGCCGTGCTCGGCTCGCGCGGCGGCGTCGGCTGCACCAGCCTCGCCGTCAACCTCGGCGCCACGCTGGCGCAGAACCCGGCTCACAGCGTCGCCCTGGTGGACCTCGACCTGGCGCTGGGCGACGCCGACGTGGCCCTGGACCTCATGGCCGACTACACCCTGGCCGACGTCGCCATGAACGTCGAGCGGCTCGACATGCAGTTCCTGCGCAAGGCGCTCTCGAAACACAGCTGCGGCCTGTCGCTCTTGCCGCATCCAGTGCAGATGGAAGACATCGGCGTCGTTCGCGAAGAATCGCTGCAGCGGCTCATCGGCCTGTTGCGGGCCAGCTTCACGCACCTGGTGCTGGACCTGAGCAAGAGCTTCGCCCCGACCGACGTGACCGCCCTGCGCATGGCCGACGTGATTCTGCTGGTCGGGCAGCTGGAATTGAGCAGCCTGCGCAACGTCGTCCGCATGGTGCAGACGCTGACCAACGACGCGGAGCTGGCGGACAAGTTCAAGCTGATCCTCAACCGCGTCGGCGGCGAGACGGACATCACCGTCAAGAAAGCCGAGGAAACGACGGGCAAGCCGGTGTACTGGCAGGTGCCCAACGACGCCAAGCTGATGACGGAATCGCGCACCAACGGCGTGCCGCTGGTGCTGCACGCCCCGCGGAGCAAACTGCAGCAGAGCTACGCCGGCCTGGCCCAGGCCCTGTTCGGTAAGCCGGAAGAGACGGCGCCGCCCAAGGAGAAGTCGGCGCGGTGGGGCCTGTTCGCCCGGAAATAAGGTTGACCCTCGTGCCGGGGCCCTGCCCCGCCACGCACCGCCCGCGAGGCTCTGCCTCGCGTCCGGTCGGGAGGCGGAGCCTCCCATGCAGTGCGTGCCCAGGCAGAGCCTGGGCACGAGAAGAAGGCTGACACCGAGAGGTTCGCACCGATGTCACGTTTGCAGCGCGGTCTAACGGGGATGAACGGCGGCGCGTCGTCGCCCAGCCGGATCATCGGACCGATGGGCGGGGCCGGCGGCCAAGGCGCCAAGAGCTTCGAAGAGCTGAAACGGCTCATTCACGGCAAGCTGGTCGATAAGCTCGACCTGTCGCGCGTCAGCGACCTGGAAGGCGAGACGCTTCGCCGCGAGATCCGTCTCGTCGTGGAACGGTTGTGCGACACCGAGAATCCGCTCCTCAACCGTATGGAGCGCGAGCGCCTCATCGACGAGGTGCTCGACGAGACGTTCGGCTTCGGCCCGCTGGAAGCGCTGCTCAAGGACCCGACGATCAGCGATATCCTCATCAACGGTCCGACCAAGGTTTACGTGGAACGCCGCGGCAAGATGGAGAAAACGGAGGTCAAATTCCGCGACGGCGACCACCTGATGCAGATCATCGACCGCATCGTGTCGAAGGTCGGCCGGCGCGTCGATGAAACCAGTCCGATGGTGGACGCCCGCTTGCCCGACGGCAGCCGCGTCAACGCCATCATTCCGCCGTTGGCCCTGGACGGCGCCTCGGTGTCCATCCGGCGCTTCGGCGCCAATCCGCTGAAGCTGGAGGACCTGCTGAATTACAAGGCGTTCACGCCGGAGATGGCGATGCTCATGGAGGCGTGCATCAAGGCGCGTCTCAACATCATCATCAGCGGCGGTACGGGTTGCGGTAAGACGACGCTCTTGAACACGCTGTCGAGCTTCATCCCCGGCGACGAACGCATCGTGACGATCGAGGACGCGGCGGAATTGCAGCTGCAGCAGGACCACATCGTCCGGCTGGAAACGCGGCCGCCGAACATCGAGGGCAAGGGCGCCATCACGACTCGCGATTTGGTGAAAAACGCCCTGCGTATGCGGCCCGAACGGATCATCATCGGCGAATGCCGCGGCGGCGAATCGCTGGACATGCTGCAGGCCATGAACACCGGCCACGCCGGCTCCATGACCACGCTGCACGCCAACACGCCGCGCGACGCCCAGGCCCGTCTCGAAACGATGATCATGATGGCCGGCATGGAATTGCCCATGAAAGCGATGCGGCAGCAGATCGCCTCCGCCGTGGACCTCATCATCCAGGCCAACCGTCTGCAGGGCGGCCCGCGCAAGGTGACGTCGGTGGTGGAAGTGATGAACATGGAACAGGACATGATCATCATGCAGGACATCTTCCGTTTCAAGCAGCTGGGCATCGATCAGAACGGCCGGGCCTACGGCCAGTTCGAGGCGACGGGCGTGCGGCCGTCGTTCGTCAACCGTTTGGAGGCGGCCGGCATTAAACTGCCGTCCAACCTGTTCCAGGAGCGCGTCTTGTTGCGAGACTGAGGTGAAACGATCAGTGCGCAGGGCGGGTCGAGCGTCAGCGAGA
>DATKHW010000676.1:0-5942 GCA_035546275.1 Gemmataceae bacterium | reverse complement strand
CGCCGACCGGCAGCGACCAACCGAGGCGGCGATAGACCGGCGGCGGAAACTCCCACAACGACCCGGCCGGCCGTTCGATCCGGTGCGGCCCCAGCGGCGCGCCGGGAATTCCGTAACGATCATGACGCGTCGGATAGATGCTGGAGTCCAAAAGGAACCCTTCATCCACCAATATGTCCAGCGCCCACAGCGATTCGCGCGTGATCGAGAAACTCGGCGCCCGGTAGGCGGTCACGGCCTCGCCCAGGATGTCTTGCAGCACGTCGCGGCCGCGGCGGAGGTCGGCGCGGAACTCGTCCGCGGATTGCGCGTAAATCAGGCGGTGTTCGTGTCCGTGGCTGGCGATTTCATGCCCCGCCGCTCGGACGTCCTTCACCAGATCGGGCCGCCGTTCGGCGACCCAACCGAGGATGAAGAACGTCGCCCGCACTTCCGCTCTGCGTAAAATATCCAAAAAGCGATGGGTATTGTCGGCGACGCGCAGCGGCAAGTCGTCCCACTGCGACCGTGGGATGCAGCCCTCAAAACCGGAGACGTGAAAATAGTCTTCCACGTCGATGGTCAGGGCGTTCAGCGTCGCGCCGGCGATCGATGGAACCGAGACGGCGGCGGGATGCAGCAGGACGTCGGCGGGCATGAGCAGGGACCTCCCCATCAGGCGGCGCGGCGCATCGGTCCAACGGCGGCGAGCGTCGGCGCCGGTTCGATCGGTTTTCGGCCGGCGAAGGCTTCCACCAGCACGCCCCAGCCGGCCCCGGCGTGGACCGATGCGAAAACCAGCGGCAGCCACGGCAGCATGGCCGCGTCGCGCCGCCGGATGCACAGGGCGAGGCTCGTCAGCAGTACGATCAGCACGTACAGCCCCACGGCGCCGGCGTAGGTCAAGGCCAGCAGCGGGTGACACAAGGCTGTCAGCGGACCCAGCGCGACGCCCAGGAGGAACCCCGCCGGCAAGAATCCCGGCAGCGAAAACGAGTCCGGGTGCTTGCGCAGCAGCCGCACCCGGCCGCGGCCGTAACGCGTCATCTGGCGGAACAGGCCGGCCAGAGTGCCCCGCGGATGGTAATGGACCCGGACGCGCGGCGTGAAATAGCAGCGCAGGCCGGCGCGGGCGACGCGGTGGTTGAACTCCACGTCCTCACAGGCGTCGAAGGCCTCGTCGAACAGGCCTACCTTGTCGAACACGCCGCGGCGATAAGCGACGGCCACGCTCTGCGGCGGCACGAAGCCCTCGGCGTCCGAGTAAATGTGCGAGGCGGGATGGTGGCCCAGGCGCGAAGCCCGCGCCGCCGCAACGGCCCGCTGCAACGGCGCAGCCCCGGTCACGTCGAGCGACTGCGGCCGGCCCAGGCAGTCGGCCTCGCTGCGGGCGAACGCGGCCGCCGCCTCGGCGAGATGCCACGGATCGTCCAGACGACAATGTCCATCCACTAACAAGATGATTTCGCCGCGCGAAGCGCGGACCGCGATGTTGCGGCCCGCGCTCGACAGCCGGCCGGGGTTGTCCAGCAGCCGCAGCTGCGGGAAATGTTCGGTGTACGCCGCGACGATCTCGCGCGTGCCGTCCGTCGACCCGCCGTCGGCCACGATCACCTCGAAGCGGCGCGGGTCGTAGCGCTGGGCCAGCAGCTGGTCGAGCGTCGCGGCGATGAAGGCCGCCTCATTGCGCACCGGCACGATCACGGAGATGAACGGCTCGCGCCCCGGCCGCAAGGCCGGGAGTCGCGCAACCATCGGTTCCTGTGTGCATTCGTTCATGCGCGCTCTCCCGGTCACGAGGCGATCCGAGAGCGGGCGGGCGCCGGCTCCGCCAGAACGTCTTGCAGGGTCCGCTCGATCCGGTCGCTGCGCGGCACGCCCAGCAGCATACTCAGGAGCGCGAACGGCACGCCAATGGCGTAAAACGCCGTGCAAAGCAGCAGCCGGAGGTCCAGCCACGGGTTGACGTGACGGACGTAGTAGAGGTCGTGCGCTAGCTTGCGGCGGACGCTGGCCAGGTCGGTGTCGGCCGGCAGCTGGACCTGGGCCAGCCCAGTGACGCCGGGCCGGACCGTCAGCCGCTGACCGTAAGCGGGCAGCGAGCGCTCCAGCTCCGGGATGAATTCCGGCCGCTCCGGCCGCGGCCCGATCAGGCTCATGTCGCCCCGAAGCACGTTCAGGAGCTGCGGCAGTTCGTCCAGATGGGTGATGCGCAGGAACCAGCCGAAGCGCGTCACGCGCGGATCGCCGGGGATCGACCAGCGCGGCCCCGTCAGCGATTCGCAGTTATGTATCATTGTGCGGATCTTGTATATCGTAAAGTGCTTGCCGCCGCGGCCGACGCGGGTCTGGGTGTAGAAGGCCGGGCCGCGCGAAGTCAGCTTCACGACCAACGCCGATAGGGCGATGACCGGCAGGGCGGCGAAACCCAGCGCCAATGCCGCCAGGAAATCCACGGCGTGCTTGCAGGGCAGATACCAGGGGTGGGCCGGCCGGACGACGACCCGCACGGCTGTGGATCGTTCACGGCGAGGCCGGGCGACGGCGGTCGCATCGACTGGGACGGGATCGGCCGGCGGCAACTCGATATGGGTCGGCAAGGGACGCGCCTCCATGCGATGGAAAGGGCGTTGCGGGGGGCGAACGGAACGCGGCGTCCGCGGTCGATCCCGACGCCGTCCTTGGCGGCGGGCGACGGCGGACGCCGTCGGTCAAGAGCCGGGGGCGAAGAGCGTGCGGTCCAGCTGCGGCAGCATCGCCTGGAGGAACGCCTGGCACGGCTCATCCTTGGACGCCTGGACCGGCCCGCCCAGGTCGCGCAGGACGTAGAGCTTGTACAAAACCGCCGATCGGCGGTTGGCGACGAAGGTCCAGCGTGCGTCGTTGGGGGCCGTCCAGCCTTTGCCGTCGTTCCAGCTCCAGAAAATCCGCAATTTGGTTTCCTCGGCCGCGCTGGTTTTCGTCGCGTCCGCGCTCCAGAAGTCGCCGCCCTGCTCGCGCACGGACGCCTTGCTCTTGGCGCCGACGACGAAGCCGTTGGCGGCGTAACAGGCTTCCGGCGTGTGGATCGACACCGGCCCGGCCCGGCCGCACACCAGGAAGATGTTGACCGTCTCGCCGTTGAGCCGGTTCACGTAGCGGCGCTCGATCGCCCCGGCCACGCCGCCGGATTGCGGATTTTTCACCTCGACGGGGGCGCCGATCCAATCGCCGACCTCCATCGGCAGGGCGTCCATGCGGGCGGCGGCGGCGGCCGTTTCGACCGGCGCCCGCCAGCGATCGGTCCAGTAGCCGTGGACGACGCCGCAGGCGATCAGCAGGGCGGAGGCGGCGAGCATGGTGAAGATGCGGGTCATGTGCGGAATACCTCAAGTGATCCTGGTCGTCCTGGCGCCCACGCTCTGCGTGGGCGCCCCCGTCGGGACGCTCTGCGTCCCGTCCAGTCGAGGGGAGAGACGCGACGCAGAGCATCGCGGCCGTTGCGCCCACGCAGAGCGTGGGCGCCAGGAGGTTCGGCGCCAGGAGGTTACCCAGCCGCCTTCTGCCGGATCGGGACGGGCGCCGCCGCGTACACTTCGTCCGGATCGGCGCCGTTCACCACCGCGCCGAGGACGTGGACGCCCAGCGCCGCCAATTTCTGGCTGGCCGCATAGACGCGCGGCGTCTGGCTCACGTCGCGCAGCACCGACAGGATCACGGCGTCCACCTGCTGGCCCAGCAGCAGCGAATCCGTGGCCGTCAGCACCGGGTGCGAATCGATGACGATGAAATCGAACTCCTCGCGCAGCCGCTCGAAGACGCCCTCCATGCCGTCGCGGGCCAGGGCCTGCATCACCTCGCGGTCCCACTGCCCGGCCGCCATGACCGATAGGCCGTCCTGCGGCGTCGCCTGCACGGCCTCCGCCGCCTCGACCTCGGCCAGCAGCACCTCGCTGAAGCCCGGCTGCGGCGCCAGCTCGAACAGCTGATGCACGCCCGGCCGACGCAGATCGCCGTCAATCAAGAGCGTCTTGCGGCCGGCCCGCGCCAGGCTGCTGGCCAGATGAGCGGCCAGCGTCGTCTTGCCCTCGCCGGCGCCGGCGCTGGTCACCATCAGCACCCGGGCCGCCTCGGCGCCGTCGTCCTTCAAAAGCTGCGTGCGGATGGCGTCGAACGATTCCAGGGCCGGATGCTCGTCCGGCTCGCCGTCGGCTGCGACGACCAGACGCTTTTCCAGGTGCGCCGCCCCCGGCACGGCCCCGACGACGCGGATGCCCAGGCCGGATGCCACTTCGCCGGCCGAGCGGACGCGCCGTTGCCGCACGTCCAGCCAGGCGACGGCCATGCAGACGAGCAGCAGAGCGCCGACCGGAGCGGCCGCCGTCGCGATGATCTGCTTCTTCAAATCCCGCTTTTGCAGGTCCGCATTCTGCCACACCGACACGCGGGCCGGCGAGTTCAGCTCGACGGTTAGCTTCTCTTTTTCCGTGCCGATGTCGTCCAGAACCTTTTCCAACCGCTGAATCTCGCCGCGCTGGGCTTCCAGGTCGTTGTTCCAGACGCCGATCTTGTCCGCCTGGCCCTCCATGTCCTTGATGGACTCGTCGAGCTTGGTCAGGCTCTCGGTCAGCGTGGCGACGCTGTTGTCCAGCTGGGCTTTGTTGAGCTGAGCGTCCTGGGAACTGGCGTCGGACAACCGCTTGCGTATCTCTTCCTTGATTTCGCCGCGCCGCTTTTCGATCGCCGTTTCCAGCTCCGCGATCTTGGCTTGGGCGTCCACCAGCAGCGGATGGTGTGCGTCGCTGGTCCGGTCCTGGATGCTCTTAACCAACTCCTTGAGCGCCGGCAGGCGATCCAGGTTCGGCTTGGCGATGGGGTCGAGCTGCAACTCCTTCTCCACCTGCGTAGTGGAAATTTCGATCTTCGCCAAGGCGTTTTGGCGAATTTCGAGCGCCTTTAGCATGAACTGGGCCTTGACCAGCTCCAAGGCCGTCTGCACCCGCTGCTGCTTCGAGTCGTGCAGGTTGTCCAGCAGCGTCTGCTGCTGGCGGGTGAGCACCTCGTGATCGCCGGAGCCGACGGCCCCGCCGACCTTTTTCAGGTCCACCTCGAAGTTGCTGCGCTTGCGCTTGAGCGTGTTGCTCGTCTCGGTGTAAATCTTCTCCACTTCGGAAAGCCGCTCGCTTTTGCCGGTCTTCTCCGCATAGACGACCTCGTCCATGTAGGCGGCGATGATGTTCTTGAGGATCGTGTTGGCGTCGGTCTGGTCCGGAGCGGCGAATGTGATCGTTATGAACTCGCTCGGATCGACGAACTCCGTTTTCATTTGGTTGGCGATCCAGTCGGCCGGGTCGGGGTAGCGCGAATCGAGGCCGAGGCGCTTCACCTCGTCCTGCTGCAGGGCGTGCATGATGACGCGGCGGCTCTTGAGGGCGCCGCCTTGCGTGCGGAGGTAGCTGCTTTGGGCCGCCATGCTCTCCGGGCTGGCGCTCCAGACGAAGCCGGTCGGGTTGGACAGCACCTTGAGCATGGCCACCGACGTGTATTCGGGCGCCATGAAGTACCAGGCCGCCCCGGCCGCGGCGGCGCCGAGCAGCAGGCTCAGCACGGCGGCGGTCAGCCAGCGGCGGCGGAGCGCCTTGAGCAGCGAACCGAAATCCGGCGCCCCGTTCAGCGCGGGAGGCACGGCCGGGGCCGTTGCGGCCGCGGCGGCGCGGGCGGCGGCCGGCGGCCGCACGCGGCCGGCGACGGGTTTTGGGTTGGGTCGGGGGCTGGGCGGATTGCTGGTCGGTTCGGGTCGGCCTGCGTCTTGCGGCGCCATGCTGGATCTCCCTATCCCAGAGTCGTAAAATCGCTTGTCGTGGGAATGCCGTGCCTGCCGTTCCCTGGCCCGGCGCGGCCGCTGCGTCTTCCTTGTCCGATTGCGTCGTCGCGTTGTGGCCAGGAATCGGCGGCCGCTTCAGCTGTAGCTGTAGGGTGGGTCG
>DATKHW010000675.1:0-3838 GCA_035546275.1 Gemmataceae bacterium | reverse complement strand
CCCCCCCCCCCGCCGCTCGCTTCTGCGCTCGCTATTTATTCTTATCGGTCTTGTCCGGAACCACCTCGAAGATGATCTCCACCTTCGTATCCAGCGGCGGGATGCGGTCCGTGTTCGCCTCGTAGTTGCGGTCCGCCAGGGCCTTGGGGCTGGGGATGGGCAGGTCGAGCATTGCGTCGTCCATGTTGCACACGCAGATCACGTCGCCCTGGTTGGCCAGGTAGTACGGCGGCTTGGTCGAGTCTTCCGGGTCGGGGATCAGCTTGCTGCCGGCGAAGACCCAGTCGGAATCCAGGTCCTTTTTGGTCTTCACATCGCGAATCCATTCCTGGGCGGGCAGGGTCATCGTCTTGCCGTCCTGCACGTACTTCAGGCGAATCTTGATGGCCGTGCCGCAGGCGGGCGCGAACTTCGGCTGAAACGTGACGGGCGCTCCCGGCTTGGCGCCGGCGACCAGGAGGGCGGCGTGGATTTTCCGTGCGTCGGCGTCGGCGGCCAAGATGTATTCGTGTTCCTTGGTGTTCTTGCGGCACAACAGCCCTTCCAGCTGGCCCTCGCGCAGAACGACCGAGGAGACGACGACGACCCGCCGCTGGTCGCCTTGCACCTCCAGAAAGACATTGTCGGCCAGCTGCGTCCGTTTGGCCTCCGGGAGCGGCGTTTGCTGCTTCGGCGGCTCCTCGGCGCGGGCGGCAAATCGGCTGAAGGCGGCGACTCCCATGGCGCCGACCCCGGCCGCAAGCAAGGCCCCGCCGCACAGCCAGGCGATAAGAGAAGGTGTTTTCATGGTATTCAGAATAGCAGCCGCGGTCGGCCGGTGGAAGCAAAATGCACGCCTGATCGGGAGCCGGCGATGCGGGCGCGCGGGGCGACCCTGCTTGGTGAACGAACCGTCACGATTCCGCCGCTGGCACAGTTCCTTCTATAGGCAGGCGTTGCGCGGGTCTGGCCGTGGGCGACGAATGCGCGGAATGTTCCCTTGAATAGGTGAACAAGTACGCATACGATGGATGAGCCAACAAGTATCCGTGCATCCCGCCAGCGGCCGTTTCGTCACCGCGTGGGGCCGAGTCGTCCCAGAAGAACCGACCTCTTGTGCAAAACCGATAGGATCATCGAAAGCGCGAAACGCGGATCGGCCGGCTGTTGCAACGTTGGGCGCAACGGCCTACCCCATGAAGGGAAATGGCGAAATTGTCAGGCGACGGGCGAGGGGCGTTCGCGTCCTGCCGTCCTTGGGGAGGGTAGGAAGTCGTCGGGTTGCGCCGGCCGTGCGACGGCTGCCGTTGGGGGCGGCGGCGGCCCGTGCAACCGCTAGATTCTTCGATGCTTTCCTCTTCCCACCCGTTTACCTGACAGGTATTTTTTAAAGAATGAATTGGTTCAGGGGAGTCCGCTCGCCTTAGCGCCCTTTCCCAAAACTCCCAGACGCTGAAGCGATCACCAGGCATTCATCCGCACCGGCGGGGTTGACCCGGCCGGTCTGTTATTTCCTTCCGAGGCCCTGCCATGTCTCTCCGTTCGTTCTTCTCCACGCTCCGGAATAAATGGTCTGGCCGCGCTGGCTCACGCCGGCGGCCGTCCCAATTGCTCCGTTCGCGGCCCCGGCTGGAAGCGCTGGAGGAACGCCTCGCCCCGGCCGTGCCGCCCAAAATCCTTTCCTTCACGCCGGCCAACGGCAGCACCGTCGGCAGCACGGCGGCCAACCCCACGCTGTCGATCACGTTCTCGGAAGCCATGGACCCGGTCGACGCCCAGAACACCGCCAACTACTCCCTGTTCAATTCCGAGGGGCAGCCCGTCTCGATCAACGCCGCGACTTACGTCGCCAAGACCGACACCGTCACCCTCAGCTACAACGGCAACGCCATCCTGCCGGCGGACACATACAGCCTGTACGTGCGCGGCGACGTCATGTTCGAGGCGACCGACACCTACACGCTGGCCAACCCCGGTCAGATCGTGGTGGCCAACACCGGCGACAACACGGTCTCGACGCTCAACGCCAGCACCGACCCGGCCACCACCGAGCTGAATTCCGCCCAGTCGTACCCCGCCACCGCCCCGACCGGCATCGCCGCCGTTGCGACGCCGGTCAGCGTCATCGTCGGCGACTTCAACAACGACGGCTTCAAGGACGTGGCCCTCCTCAATTCGGGGACGAACGAGATCGACATTTATCTCGGCCAGGCCTCCGAAATCTACAACTTCTCGCCGAGCGATCGCATCGGCCTACCCGCCGGCGCCAAGCCCGTCGCCATGGTGAGCGCCGACTTCGTGGGCGACGGCTTGCCTAGCTTGGCCGTGCTCAGCAGCACCGGCCAGATCTACGTCTATAACAACATCTCCACAGGGGGCGTGCTGAGCTTCGAGCCGGTGGGGACGTACAACATCGGCGTCGCCCCCACGTCGATGGCCGTCGGCGATTTCAACGGCGACGGCATTCCCGACCTCATCGTCGCGGACCCCACCGCGGTCGGCGCGGCCCCCACGTTCCATTACTATGTTTACATTCTCAAGGGCGTCGGCATCGGCGCTTTCAACGGCGTCATCCAAATCCAGGTCGGCACCGAACACGTGCTGACCTCGCTTCAGGCGCCCAACCTCATCGCCGGCGGCTACTTGGGCATACTCCCAACTTCGAACCCGCCCCCCGCGCCCGACTCCGACAGCTTCGTCGTCGGCGGTGCGAACGGCCTGGAAGAATTCATCAGCACGGCGGACGGCAACTACGGCTTCGACGATCCGAATCCTCCCCAAACCGGCACACTCGGACTTTTCGGCCCCGACGCGCAACCCACGGCGCTTACCATCGCCCAGATCGATCCGCCGGCGGGGGGATTTGGGCTGCAAGCGGAAGACGTCGTCGTCGGCTTCCCGGCCACCACCACCCCCAACCCCAAGGCGCCGCCGACGATCCGAATCTATCAAGCGGAGTCGTTTTTCCCGGAGACGACCATCGATCTCGGCGCGACAGAGACCGTCACCGACATCATCGGGGCCGACGTGAATCGGGACAACCGGATCGACCTCCTATTCACTACGAAGGGCGGCCCCGACCTGGGAACCAACGGCAGCGACGTCGGCGTCCTCATCAACACCAGCTCGGCTGTCACGGGAACCGTGAGCTTCGCCCCGGAAGTGGATTACGGCGTGGACTATGGGCCGATCTCCCTGGGCTTCGGCCCGGCCGAGGGCGATCACAACCCCTACATCGTCACCGCCAATTTCCACACGAACACGGTGCTCAACGAGCAGCTCGGCAGCTTCACCGTGCTGCGCGGCACTGTTTTCCCGGCCACAAACGGCACGTTCATTCAATCCACGACGCTGAGCGATCCCACGTCGCAGGGTCCGTCGTCCATCGCGGTCGGCGACGTAAACGGCGACGGCATTTCGGATATCGTTGTCGCCAACCTAAAAACCAACACGGTCTCCGTCTTCCTCGGCCTGGCGGGCGGCGGCTATGGGGCGGCCACGACCTACTCCACCCTCGACGCCAGCGGCATCGGCGCCGGGCCGGTCAGCGTCATCCTGGCGGACCTCACGGGCAACGGCTTGCTCGACGTCGTCACCGCGGACAGCGAGGACAACGCCGTCTCTGTTTTGATGAACAACGGCGCCGGCGGCTTCGCGCAGGCGGTCACTTACAAGACCGGCGTCAACCCGACGCAGGTGGTGGCGGCCAACTTCAACCCGGACGGCACCGGCGGCGGGCACATCGACCTGGCCGTCGCTCACAACGGCTCCGGGGCGCAGGCCAACGCTCGCGGCGTCACCATTCTGCTAGGCAACGGCGACGGCACGTTCCAGAACGGCTATGAGATCCTGTCCAACG
>DATKHW010000674.1:0-2554 GCA_035546275.1 Gemmataceae bacterium | reverse complement strand
ATCTGGACGCCGTCGTGGGCAGTCTACAGCGCCGGCTGGGTCCTGTGGATGCTGGCGGCGTTTTACGCCGTGTGCGACCTGAGCGGGTGGAAATCATGGTCCTTCCCGCTGACCGTGGTGGGCATGAACTCCATCGCCATCTACCTGATGTCGCAGACGCTGCGCGGCTGGATCAAGGGGACGTTCCGCAACCTGGTCGGCGAATGGTGGATCGAGGCGTGGCTGGGATCGCTGTGGATACGGACGGTGCAGTGCGTGGTGATCCTGATCGTGCTGTGGCTGGCATGCTGGTGGATGTATCGGCGCAAGATCTTCGTGCGGATATAACGAGCCGGAAGCGTAAGCGACGGAGGAATGACCGTCGCTTACGCTTCCGGCTCGTTGGGGCTTACTTGCCGTCGAACTTGTTCACCACCTGATCGCCGACGTGGACGGGCTTCGTCGGCGTTCCCACGCACTTGCCGACGGCCTCGCCGGGGCGCACCTCGATGACGCGCAGACGCCCCAGATACATCGGCGGGTTCTGCCGGTACACGTGCAGCATCATGTCTTTTGTGACGCCGGCGTCCGAGCCGATCGAAATCTTGACCAGGTCGCCGTCCGTCTCCCTCACCGTGCCCTCGATGAGCGGCGCGTCGGCCGGTGTATCGGCGGGTTTCTCCTCCTTTTTGTTCTCCAATTCCCGGATTCGTTGTTCCAGCGCCTTGCAGCGATCCGTCAGCGCTTCCACCTGGACTTGAGCCGACGCGAGCTTATCCCGCAGCTCAGCGATTTCACGGTCCTTATCGGTCAGCGCTTTCTGGGCCTCCGTGATCGCCGAGGCGTACTCCGCCTTCTCCAGTTGCTTGCGCAGCTTGGCGATCTCCAGCCGCAACTCGTCCGACTCGGCTGCGCGCGGAAGCGTGTCGCCGTGCGACGGCAGGTACAGCCATTTGCGTTCGCCCCACCGCCGCATCTGGTTGCCGTCCCGCTTGAAATCCAGCTCCAAGGTCTTGCGGCGCACCTGCTCCTTCTCGTCGGCCGCCCAGGCGTTGGACAGCCCGTACACGTAGACGCTGCAGCGATCCAGAGCCGGGCTGAGGTCTTCCCAGACGGCGACGCCGGTCGCACTCTTCCCCGGCGGGATCGGATCGGCGGCGATCGTCACGGACGTTTTGAGGTTGAGCTTGCCCAGGGCGCCGGCGGGGTCCTCGGCCTGCTCGATGAAATCCCGCAGGGGCGCCGCCGGCGTTTCGTCGTGGTGGAACTCCTTTTCGTCGATCGTAAGTTCAAAATCGGGGATGAACGTATGTTCCCGGTCGGTGGGGTTCGTCACGATATAGGTGAGATACCAGATGAGTTTCTGACCTTGACCGGGCGTCTCCACCGCGATCGGCCGCAGGTCCTTGACCCGGAAGTCCAGCGTCCAGACGTCGTCTTTTTCGGCGGCGGCCGGCTTGGCGCCGGGGTCGCCGGCCTCCGCGGGATTGGCCGGATCGGCTTTCGCCGGCCCCGCGGCGCCGGCCTGGCCCGGTCCCAGCACGGCGGCGCCGGTCCCGGTCAGCACCAATCCCGCCGTCAGCACCACCGCCGCGATCTTGAGTTTCGTCCACAGCATGGCTTTCATGGCTCCCTCGGTAAGTGCGGCGACCTTGGCCGACGCCACGGCCGCCGCCGTCGCCGACGCCGCCGCTCGGATCGTCAAAACCGTCAGCGCGGCGGGGACCGCCGCGACCGCCCGGCCGGCCAGCGCCGCCGCCAGCGCCCCGCCGGACACGGCCAATCCATAGCGCGCCATCCGCCCCGCCAACATCCGCCGGCCCGTCGCCAGCCGGCTGGATAGCGTCCCTTCCGGCACGCCGAGACGCTGGGCGACTTCCTTGCGGGCGCCGCCTTCCAGGTCGCACAGGATAATTGGGATCCGGTATTTGTCGGGCAGGCGGCTCAGCTCCTGGTCGAGCAAGGGCGCGATCTCCTGCCATTGGTCCTCGGCCTCGACCGCCGGCTGCGGCATCGTCTTCACCTGCCTTTCCCGGCCGCGGAGCCGATCAGCGGCGGCGCGGGCCTTGCGGGCGGTGCGGTAAGCGACGCCGTACAGCCAGGCGCCGAGCTGGGCCGGCGCCCGGATCGACGCCGCCTTGCGGGCCAGCACCAGGAAGGTCGCCTGAAAGGCGTCGTCGGCGTCGTCGGCGTGGCCGGCCGTGCGACGGCAGACGCCGAGCACCATCGGTCCGTGTCGCTGCACCAGGGCGGTGAACGCCGCCTCGTCGCGCCGGGCGACGAAGCGCTCCAGCAGCTGCGCATCGGTGCGGCTCTCGCCGCCCGTCCGCAGCGCCCGCTCCAATTGCCGCAGCACGCGGTTCATCGGCCCCGTCGCCATTACGTCGGCCCTCCGCCCCCTTTATACTGCCGAGGAGCGAGGCAGCGCGTCGATTCTTTTTCCCGCTGCTTTTCCGCCTTCGCCGGCGCGCCGCAGCGTTTGCCTTCCGCCCCGCGGCCGATTATTCTGAGAAGGAACAGTCCGTAGTGGGGGACAGGCGGCTTGCGGTGAGTGCGGCGAATGTAGGGTGGGTCG
>DATKHW010000673.1:0-7660 GCA_035546275.1 Gemmataceae bacterium | reverse complement strand
CGACCCACCCTACCGCTTCCGGTTCAGTCGTTCGCGCTTGGCGTGCTCGCGGATTTCATCCAGCTGGCGCAGCAGATAATCGGTCATTTCTTCCGTCTCTTCGTTCATCTCGAAGAGCTTTTGCATGGAGTTCAAGAGCGCCAGCAGCGTGGGGTAGTGGCTGCGCCGGCGGACGGGCCGGCTGAGTTCGCGGAGGTCGGAGGCCTTGGCGGTCCAGTGCGTACCGACCTGCTCGGCGAGGTCGCGCGCCCGCTTCTCGGCGTCGGTGAGAAGTTCGCGCAGCGGAAGACGGCGATACGGTCGTTCGGCGACCATGGGATTCTGCCCCCCCCGTGGTATGGGGAATCGAGGAGAGAGGGCGGAGGCGAACGGATTGCTCGCCGGCGCCGGCGAGAACCTAAGATGTGTATACTCCACAAGAAGCGCCCAAGTCAAGCCCCGGCCCGCCGTTGACGGCGGGATAAACTCGCACCGACATAACCCCGCAGGAACACGGCCCCCGCCGCCGTCGCCACGCCGACGGCCAGCAGCACCAGCACCAGCGGCACGTTGAGCCAGTCGGCGGCCCAGCCGGCGACGAGGCCGCCCACCGGCGACGTTACGCAGATCACGGTGGACCAGATCGCCATGACCCGGCCGCGATTGTGTTCATCGGCGCCAAGCTGCGTGATGGTCTGACTGGTCGCGTTAAAAAGAATCAATCCCGCTCCCATAAGGGCGCAGAAGAACATGGCCGGCGGCAGCGCGGAAGACGCGGCCAGGCCGAGCATCCCGATCGCCGCCAGCGCCACGCCGCCGGCCAGGAACCAGCGCCGCGTCGCCGCCGAATCGCACCGCGCCGCCAGCAGCGTCGAGGGCACGGCGCCGACGCCGAAGGCGCAGAGCAAGAGACCGTAGCCGAACGCATGGGCGTTGGCGTCGAGACAGCGCCCGGCCACCGCGGTCAAGAGCGGCAGGATCGGCCAGGCGAAAAGCCCCACCGCCGCGGTCAGCACCAGCACCCGCCGCAGATCGCGCCGCCGCCACGCAAACCAGAACCCCTCCATCCAACCCGGCCGCAGCGACCTTCCTCCGCTCTCCCCCGCTTCGGGGGAGAGCGGCCGGGGGTGAAGGGGCGCCTCCCCATTGACGTCCATCAGCGCCAGCGCCGCCAGCACGGCCAGGAAGCTGAGCGCATTGAGGAAGAAGCAGAGTGCTGGTCCAGCGATCCAGAGCAGCATGGCGCCGAGGCCGGGCCCGACGACGCGGGCCGCGTTGAACATCAGCGAATTGAGCGCGACGGCGTTGTGCAAATCGTCGCGGCCGACCATGTCCACGACGAAGGCCAGCCGCGCGGGAATGTCGAGGGCGTTGACGACGCCGGCGGCGGCCGCGAAGACGAGCATGGCCCAGGGCGTCAGCCAGCCGCAGGCGACGACGGCGGCCAGGCCGAGCGCCTGGGCCAATAGGCCCGCCTGGGTGGCCATGATGAGCGGCCGCTTCGGCAGCCGGTCGGCCAGCGCCCCGCCGAGCGGCCCCAGCAGCAGGGCCGGCAGCACCTGGGCCGCCACCACCAGGCCGGCCCAGAGCGCCTGGTCGGTGTGGTCCCACGCCAGCCAGGTCAGCGCCGTGGTCTGAATCCAGCTGCCGGTCAGCGACACCAATTGTCCGTAAAAATAGAGACGGTAGTTGCGATGGCGGAAGGCGCGGAAAGTGCGGTTCGGCCGCGGCGGCGGTGCGGCCGGAAGGGGCGAGACAAGGGAGCATGAGGCGGTTGGCGCCTCCGCGGCTGCGGCGTTCGGCGACATAGGCTTTACACTAACCGGCGGCGGCGTCGGGTCAAGACGATTTCACGGCCGATCCCGGTTCGGCTGGACCCGATCGTGCAGCAGGTCCACCAGCTGCTCCAGCAAATCGAGATATTCCGTGCCGGCAATGGCGTGAATCCGTTCCACGATGCGCCGCCGCCGCTCCAGCCGCTGCACGAAGCCCTCGACGCCGAGCGTCTTGAACGGTCCCGCCGCTCCTTGCAGGGCAAGAAGCTCGTTGCGTTCCTCGGCCGACAGCCGGCGGGCCCGGTCGGGGTTGCGTTCCAGCCAGGCGATCAGCTCCGGCTGCGTCGCCTGCTCATAGAGCCGGCGGAGGCCTGCTTCGCCGTCGGTCGGCTGAGCGTCGCGCATGAGCGGCAGCAGCTTCTCCAGCGGCAGGCTGCGCATGTCGTTGACCGACAGCCCCAGCGCCCGCGCACAGGCTAGGATGGTGGAGTTGCGCAGACTGCGGCCGGCGCTGCGGAGGAGGATTTGCCGGGCGGTGTGGCGATTGACGCGCGCGATCCGCGCGAATTCCTCCTGGTTCCAGCCGCGCTCCTCCACCAGACGCGCGATCTTGGCCGCGAGTTCGGGGGATTCGTTCGTCGGGCTCTCTTCCATGACCTGATCCTACCGCGGCCGGCGAAACGGGAACAGGGGCGTTGCCGGCGCAACTGCAATCTGCGGTAAAGGAAAGGAGCACGCGGCGCAAGCAAGTGCGGGATTTCGCACTTGCTCGCGCCGCGTGTTCGGAAGCAATCGTTCGCGCGTCAGCAGACGATTGCATTCCCCGTCCCGCCGGGATACTCTGGAGCCATGAGCACCCCGCCGCATCTGCCGTATTCCCGCCCCGCCACGCGCCGCCAGTTCCTGCTGCATGCCGGCGGCGGTTGCGGCGCGTTGGCCCTGTCGTGGCTGCTGAGCCGCGACGGGTTCGCCGCCGACGCCAATCCGCTCCAAGCCAGGCCGCCGCACTTCGAGGCGAAGGCCAAGGCCGTCATCTTCCTCTTCATGGTCGGCGGCCCCAGCCACATTGACCTCTTCGACCCCAAACCGGAGTTGTTAAAGCAGCAAGGCAAACCGCTGCCGGACAGCTTCGGCCGGCCGGTCAGCCAGTTCACCAAGGGCGATACGCCGCTGTTGGCCAGCACGCGCACTTTCAAGAAATACGGCAAGTCCGGCCTCGACGTCTCCGACCTGACGCCGAACCTGGCCGGCTGCGTGGACGATATCGCCTTTTTGCGATCCTGCTGGTGCACCAGCACGGTCCACGCCCCGGCCATGTACGATCTGCACACCGGCCGGACGCAGATGGGTTGGCCGAGTCTCGGCTCGTGGGTGACGTACGGCCTGGGCAGCGTCAGCGACGACCTGCCGGCCTACTGCGTGATGACGCAGCCGGAGGGGACGCCGGAGGGCGGGGCGCCGTGCTGGGGCGCCGGCTTCCTGCCGGCCGTCTACCAGGGCACGCTGCTCCGCAAGGGTCCCAGCCCCATTTTGAATCTCAAACCGCCGGCCGACGTCGGCGCCGAGGAGCAGCGCCGCACCCTCGATTTGCTCCGTTCCATGAATGCGGCCGACCTCGACCCCGACGACGCCGAGTTGTCGGCCCGCGTCGCCAGTTACGAGCTGGCTTTCCGGATGCAGGCCCACGCCCCGGAAGCCGTCGATCTGGGCCGCGAGACGGCCGCGACGCGAACGGCCTACGGCCTCGACGACGCCCGCACGGCCGACTTCGGCGCCCGCTGTCTCTTGGCCCGGCGGCTGGTGGAGCGCGGCGTTCGCTTCGTGCAGCTCTATTCCGGCGGCGGCCCGCTGGTCACGCAATGGGACGCCCACGACGACGTCAACGACAACCATGAGCGGATGTGCGGCCGGGTCGATCGGCCCATCGCCGCGCTGCTGAAAGACCTGAAACAGCGCGGCCTTCTGGACACGACGCTGGTGGTCTGGTGCAGCGAGTTCGGCCGGACGCCGATGTCGCAGGGCGGCAAGGGGCGCGATCACAACCCTTACGGATACACGATGTGGCTTTCCGGCGGCGGCGTGAAGGGCGGCGTCGCGGTCGGCGCCACGGATGAGTTCGGCCTCAACGCGGTGGACCGCCGCATCAGTGTCCATGATTTCCATGCGACAATCTTGCATCTGCTGGGGCTGGATCACAAGAAGCTGACGTATCTTCATGGCGGGCGCGACGAACGGCTGACGGACACGGCGGGGGAGTTGGTAGAAGAGGCGCTGGCGTGACGCGGACAGGGGCGGGCCGCGCAGCCGGTTTGGTAAGAAAAGATTGACCGTCAGTCAAGTAGCAGCTACAATTCCTTTATCCCAGCAATCGCCGGCGGCGCCTCCAGGGAGGGAACGGCCGATGACCTCCGATCGCCTTGTGGAATGCAGCTTCCTGATTCCAACGCATCGAGATCAAGAGTTGTCGGACGGTGAGTTGCACTCCATCGACGCCTGGAACTGGTTGACGGACCAGCTGTACGGACTGTTCAAAGCCTGGACTCGCGTCCCTGGATTGCACCGTGGGATGTGGGAAAGCGCGAAAACCGGAAAGCCGGTCCCGGATCAATCTCGACGCTACATCGTTGCGATCCCGGAGGCCAGGATCGACGAACTCCGGCGATTACTGGCGGAGGCGTGTTCCGTTTTCCACCAGCAGTGCATTTACCTGAGCGTGGCCGGTCAAGTTGAATTTGTCCAGGCTCCTCTCGGCGGGGCAGCGCAAGAGTCGCCTGGGCCTGAAGGGCCGTGAAATATCCCTCCTTCCAAAGGAAAGAGTCCGATGGAACCACAGCACATGAAATACGTGGACCTAAAGGGCCGTGAATTGCCTCTCGGCGGCTTGGACGCGCAAGAGCGCCGGCTCGTCGCGGAACTTCAGCAGCGGGCGAAAAGTCACCCGGACTGGGATGATTTTGAGAATTACTGGACCGCGGCGGTCGCTAGTTTTTACGACGCTCGGGGGCTTCCCCGGCGCGAGTCGCGCGAAAAGCTCGTCTACAAAATCGCCCAGGATCTGAGCAGCCGACTTGCCGTCTCCGCCGGCCTGGCCCGACCTCCCGACTACCGCGATGAGCTGGAGGAGATCATCCGGATGTCGTTCCCGACGCGGCGGGAGTTCTGTAAGGCCACCGGCTTGTCGGAGGACATGCTCAGCCATGTCCTGGCGCATCGCAAGCACCTGGCCATCGACACGCTGAGTCAGGCCCTTGACCGGATCGGCTTCCAACTCCGCATCGTACCGCGCCGGGAATCGGCTGTATCGTCCGGCGTGGGTTCCGGCGGAAGCGAGGATGAATGAGGCGGCGGTTTGCTGGACCGTAATGAGTGCCGCGCGCTCCCCGGCGTCCCCGCGCTTTCATCTCATTTCCAATTGCGGCCCCCATTGCGCGTCGAGTATGGTGGATAAGGTGGTTCCCATTTCGCCTCCCGTCGCGCAGGTGGCATCATGGCCAACGCAACCGCATCCAAGCCGGACAAAGCCCCCAAGCCGAAGAAGACCCCGCGGCAACCGCCGGCCGACACCGTCTGGCTGCGCTACCATCCCTGGATGGAAGGCGTCGTCGGACACGCCGCGTCGTGGGTGGTGCATCTCTTCGCAGTCGGAATCGTCCTCCTGTTCGTCATGGCCTACGCCTTCGGCTGGATCAAGAACAACAAGCCGATTCCGGTGGAATCCGTTCAGCTCGCCGACGCCGGCGGCGGCGGCGACCCCAACGCCGCCAACAAGACCGCCGTACCCAACATGGTCCTGCCAGAAGGCGTCCACACCGACCAGAACCAGACCGGCGATCCGAACAATGCGGCGCCGCCGGTCGAGAAGGTGTACCTGCCGCCCAATTTGGCCGCGAAGCTCGATCAAGGTTTCCAGGTGCCCGATCAGCCCGGCGGCGCCACGACCACGGCGGCCAGCGATCTCTCCAAAGCCATCGACGACAAGCTGCATCAGTATTCGTCCCGCAGCCAAGGCGCCGGCGGCGTCGGCGCCGGCGGCGGCAATGGACCGGGAGCAGGGGTCGGTACAGGACCGGGCACGGCCCCCGGCGTTAAGGGCGGCGATCTAACGGAAGCGGAAGAGGAAGACCAGCGCTGGTCCATCAATCTCCTGACCCGTGACGGGCAGGACTATTTGCGGCAGCTGGCGGCGATGGGCGTGCTCATCGCCATTCCCGCCGGCCGCGACTCCTATGTCGTCGTCGATCTGAAGAAAAAGCCGCTGCAGTTCGAGGAAAAGACGATTGACGATCTAATCCAGCTGAAAAAGACGCGGTTCAAGCTGACCGACTCAAAACCGGATTCGGTTGCTTCGCTTCTAAAGGCGACGGGCTACCCCGGCAGGGCGCCGTTTTTCGACGGCTACTTCCCCAACGAAATGCAGCCGGAATTGAAGCAGGTGGAACTGGCCTACAAGCACATGACGGAAGAGCAAATTCACGGGTACAACACAACCTTCCGCATTGTGTTCGACTCGAACGGCGACCATCGCATCACCGTGCTCGAGCAGACCCCGCGCACGGACTTGAAATAGCGCTTGATCCATCCGGCATAGGTGCGATGGTCCCATGAGCGAGATGGATTTGCAAGCGCGGCGCGACGCGGCCAAGGCCGACGCCCGGGCCAAGCGGGCGCTGGAGTCGGCCGACGAGCTGCGCCAGAGGCTGGAAGCGCCGATCGCGGTGCTGATGCGCACGGTGCTGGCGGTGGTGGAGGCGCTGAAGCGGAAGGGCGTGCTGGATGCGGCCGATGCGGCGGCGGAGGTGGCGCAGCTCCAGCAGGTGCAGACGGCGCTGAACGAAGCGCGGAATCCGTTCGACTTTTCGTAAGAGCACGCAGCGCCAGCAAGTGCTTGGATTGAAGCACTTGCTGGCGCTGCGTGCTACACTTTCGCGCCGCACGCCCCGCCGGTCAATTCCAGCTCGAACGATTCGCCGTCGCGGAAGCAATCATCCCTCTTGTGATAAATGCGGCTCTGGGCGCGAAGGCGATAACCTTCCAGCGTGTAGATCTTGTACGACCAGCGGCCGCTCTGCGTGGCGCTGCCGGCGCAGACCACGGGAAACGGAGCGAAATCCGACGGCGGATGGTAATACGCCTTGTGCCGATGGCCGTGCAGCCACAGGCCGACGCCGCCGCGATGGGCCGTTTCCACCACGGCGTCCAGGTCGCGCAGGGCGCGGATGCGCGGCTCGCGCCGGCCGCTCGCCAACCAGACGGGGTAATGCGTCACCAGGATGCGCGGTCCGCCGTCCAGACGGCGCAGCAATTCCTCCAGTCGGCGGAGCTGATCGCGGCCGACGCCGCCGCGCGCGTCCCACGGCCAGCGGTTGGCCGTCGAAGAATTCACGCCGATCAGCCAGACGTGGCCCACGCGCTGGGCGAACGGATAGACGGCGTCGCCGACGCGCGCCCCCGCTTGCCACGAAGAAAAGATGCGCTCGAAATGGCCGGCCCGTGCGGCCGCGGCCGTGCAGTAATCGTGATTGCCCGGCACGGCCAGGCCCGGCATCTCGTCGGTGCGGCCGACGTTGAGCAGATGGGCTGCCCGCGCCACTTCCTCCTCGAACCCCATCGCGCTGGCGTCGCCGGAAAAGAGGATGCGATCGTAGCCGCCGCCGCGCAGGTCGTCGGCCAGGACGGACAGCACGCGATCGGCCCGGCGGAAGCGGTAGCCGCGCCCCAGGAAGCGCAGATTGATCCACGCGGACAGGCGCTTGTTGAACCAGTCCTCGCGCCGCCAGACGCAAGCCGGCGCCGTGACGTGAATGTCACTGATGTGCGCCAGCCGCACCACTTTGGAGGCATTCGATGGAATCGCCAGGCTCCTTCAGGGCTGGGCGAGCGGCCGGCGTGAGCCGGCTGATGGACCG
>DATKHW010000672.1:0-4187 GCA_035546275.1 Gemmataceae bacterium | reverse complement strand
GTTGGGGCGGCGTCGCCGGAAAGCACTTGGTCGAGGACCTGGCGGTGGAGGCGCATGAAGCCGACTTGCTCGCTAAGCTCCAGGCTTTCCACGACGACCCAAAGAAAGAACCCGTTCTGAAAACGGACACGGACAAGGAGGCGTATTCCGCGCTGCGCTATGAGCATTTTGGCGACCTGTTCAACGGTCCTGGGGATACGGCGACGGCCAAGACCCTCTATCTCCGCATCCGCGACGAGAGCGGAAACACGGCGGAACCGCTTTTCTGGGGCCTCTACGCTGCGCGGCGGCTCAACGAGTTGAGCGGCGGGCAGAAACCGGAGGAGCGCAAGAAGGTCGTCGCCCGCGCCCTGGAAGCGTGCAAAGAATTGCCCGACGACCAGCAGGCGAAGGCGCATGCCATCGCCCGCGACATCGTCGATCTGTATGGGGATGATCTCGACCTGAAAGCGACCGTAAACGAGGCGCGGCAGATCCTGAAGCAGACGGGCAAATAAGGGTCATTTGCTCGTGTGATCGTGGATAATGCGCCAGCCTTCCGGCAGTCGCCGGAAGATGAGCGTGAAGAGCCCGCCTGGCGTTTCCTTGCTTAACGCCAGCCGCCAAGCGCCGCGGACCAGCGCCGCATCCGAGCAAAGCACGTCCACACTCACGTCGCTGAACGTGAGGCGGCCCATTTCTTTGCCCTCCGATTTGTAGCGTTTGCGATAGCGGTCGAGCGTGGCCTGCCAGCCGCTGCTGCGATCGGAGCCGGAGAAGTAGGTCAGGTCCGGCGACGACCAGTACCCAGCCATGAAAGCTTCCAGGTCGCCCCGGTTCCAGGCCGCGACTTGATCGTCCAGCACCTGGCGGATGGCCGCTTCCGGCGTCGGCTCCGGCGCGGCGGGATGCTGGCAAGGACAATCGGGTTGCGCGCGGTCCCTGTGGAAAGGCCAACCGGCCCCGGCCGCGGCGGCGAGCATTGCCGCGACGGCGGCCGGGGCCAACAGGAAGGAGAGGAGGCGCCGAGATGTCGGCCGCGAAATCATCGGTGCTGACTCCGGTAAGGCACGGGCGCTTGTCCGGCCGCGCCGGGCCTCCCGTCTGTGTATCGGTTGCATGTGGCGGCTCTGATCGCCGTGTTCCGCGCCCGTCGCGCCGCATCGGGCCGGCAAGGCCGCACAACGCGCACATCCGGCACCGTCCCTCACCAGTGCGGCCGCCATTCTCTCACGTGAAGGCACTGCCCCAGCTCGCCGTCGGTCCAGTCCCACAGCCGATGGCGCTGGTCCTGATGGTCGATGTAGTCGGGGTCGATGTTGTACCTGCTCGGATAGAGAAAAGCGCCGATCGCTTGGATAAGAATCGACAGAACGATGGCTGCCCCGAAGCATCCAAAAAACACGCGCCGGCGCGGCCAGGCCCACATCAGGGCCAGGCCGAGCGGCACGGCCAGGACCGGCGTGGCGTCGGTGAGGAAGCGGGGCCCGAAGCAGCAGCCGCCCCACCAGGACGAGTATTTGGCCAGCATGGCGACGTTGACCGCGAAGGCGCCAATCAGCAGCAGAAGGACCGGCTTTTTGCGAAGTCGGCCCCACGTGAACGGCAGCGCCAAGAGCGCCAAGAGCGCCCACGGACTGAACACGAACAAGCCGCGATTGGGGCTGAACAAACTTCCCGTCGCCCCGTCCCAGACGTTGCCGGTCCAAACGCCGGCGACCTGGCGGAAGAGGGGATTGTAGGCCTCCAGCTCATCCTGTCCGCCTGACGGCGTTCCGAACAACCAGATGTTGTAAGCCAACAGCAGACCGCCCAGGACCAACGGGAAGGGCAGGAACCAAATCGCTTTCCGCGGCCAACACCAGAGGACGCCGAGCACGATGGCCGCGGCGTAGACAACGTCGAGAGCGCGGCAGCAAACGAGCAAAGCCGTCGCCAGCCCGGCGAGGCAAAGCCGTCGGCGCGACGGTTGCTCCGGCAGCAGAAGCAGCATGGCCAAGGTCAGGAAAAGAGCGGCGGGGCCATGCTGCCACATCGCCTCACTGCCAACGCACCACAGCTCGGAGCCGAGCGCGGCGGCCAGCACGGCGGGCCAGGACAACCAGCCCAGTCCAAGGCCGCGCAACAGCGCGAACAGCGTCACGCCTGTCAGAGCGCCGATGCAGGCGGCCGTGATCTTCGCGATCCCCAACTCAAAGGCCAGCGCTTCGGCCGGGTCACGGTCCCAGCCGGGTGCAAAGAGATCCAGCGCGAAGACCTGCGGGGCTTCCAGCGGCAGCGCGAGCAAGGGCGGCGCCAAAGGGTAGCGCGAAACAATGTGGCCGTGCTTGAAGGAAACGTAATACGGCAACTCCTCGACCTGGTTCGGATTTAGCGCGGCGGCAGCCGTCAATGGCGCTGGTCCGGCCGGAGAGGCGAGCAGACCTAGCGTGCCGGCGCCGACGGTGCGCGGGTCGAAAACGTAATAACGCTCTAGGCGGACGCCGTCCATGACTTCGCCATGAGCGAATATCTCATGAAAGGGAGGAGCATAATTGTAATAGCGGTCCAGGAAGACGCCGTGGCCGTGCAGGAGCAACGTCGGCAGCTGGCTCGCCGGAATGGTGTCGCCGCTGAACAGCGACCGGCCGTTGGCGATGTAAACGAGGAAGAGAAGGACGCCGAGCAGCAGATGCTGTTTCCAGGCGGCCGGCGGCCGTGACGGCGGCGTCATGAAGCGATCACCGACGGCGGAGCATGGGCATGGTCGGAAAGACCCTGGTTGATCTTGTTGCCGTTGACGTCGAGGGTGAAGTATTCCGCTCCAGCCGGCATCTCAAATTCCAGGAAAGCCGGCACGCCGGCGTCGGAGTAGTCCTTGACGACGCGGCCGGACGGATCGAGAATGCGGCCGTGGTCGGAGACGCGGGCGTTCTTTTCAACCACCTCGGCGAAGATTTCCTGCAGCATGCGCATTTCCACCGCAATCTTGTGATCCCACAGGTCGATTTCCGTGCCCGTATCAAGATCGTCCAGCTCTTCCATCTGCTGCTCGTTGATGCTTGGGCCGACTCCGATCAGCACGAACTTGAGCGGCCGCCGCTGCTTGGCGGCGACGGCGCGGGCCAGCTGCGTACTGTAGTCCTTGACCGCCTGCAGGTCATGCAGCTCGCCGACGGTGATGAAGACGTAAAAGCCCCACGGCGCAACCGCAAAGCGTTCGACGAAATACTAAACTGCGGGAAGGAGCTGGGTGCCGGTGCCGAAGTCGCGCGGCGGGCCGAAAATGTGCTTTTCGGCCTGGTCGGCGGTTAGATCGCCGACGACCTCGATCTGGCTGCCGCCGTTGCCGACCGCCCAGTAAATGCAGGTGGTGCCGCCGTCGGCGTCGATCTTCCGCGCCAGGTAGGCGCAGATTTTCTGAGCGACCGGCGTGACGTCGTTGTGGCCTTCCTTCTTCTTCGCACCGAAGAGGGAGGCCAAAAATCCGGGATCCTCTTCGCCGACGCCGTACAGCTTGGCCATCGAACCGGAGCCGTCCAGAGCCACGCCGGTCTGGGCGCCTTCCTTGTGCGGCTCCATGAGGATCGTCGCTGTGACGCGCAAACGACCGCCGGGCGCGGGATACACATTGACTTCGCCGTAGGGTTCAACGACGTGCTTGAGCTGCGACATGGCCGAGGCTCCGACGAGATGTGCGGCTTGCATTGCAAGTCGCGGCCGATCACGGTTCACCGACGATGAGGATCATCATAGCGATCGGTTTCTCCTCCGCGAGCGTTTTTTCCCCGGCGGCCGGCTTTTTTCGACCCACGTTGACGACGACCGTTTGACCGGTATGGAGGGCGGAACCTTCTGCTTTGTAGCCGGCCAGATAGTCCTTTCCTCGCAGCTCCTTCAGCTCGTCGGCGGTGTATTTTCTCGGATCGCCCTTGTCGTCGAAGGCGACGGGCGGCGCCGTGGATCGATAGCTCGTCTCGTCGCCCGTCTCGAATTCCAGATCCTTTTGAATTTCCTTGACGGTAAACAGATTCTCTCGACCCATGCTCTGCGCTTCCTGATAAATGCGCACAAAGGCCTGCTGCCGCGCGAAGGGATTGCGAATGTGCATCGCCGCCGCTTGCTGGGCCACGAGCAGCTGCTCTTCGCGCAGCAGGTTCGCCTGCGCCTGGACGTTGGCTTCCAAGTATTTGATGGTCACTCTGATTTTCACGACGCCGTCTTCGCCG
>DATKHW010000671.1:0-4021 GCA_035546275.1 Gemmataceae bacterium | reverse complement strand
AGCTGCGGGATCACCTTGCCGCTGCGGTTGTAGGTGGCTGGGTTGGCGGAAAAGAGGATCAGCACGTCCAAGTCGAACTGGATGGGATAGCCGCGGATTTGGACGTCGCGCTCCTCCAGAATGTTGAACAGTCCGACCTGCACCAATTCGTCCAGCTCCGGCACCTCGTTCATGGCGAAGATGCCGCGGTGCATTCGCGGAATGAGGCCGAAGCTCAGCGCTTCCTCGGCGTTCATGCTGACGCCGGCCGCCAACTTGGCCGGATCGATCTCGCCGATCACGTCGGCGAACTTGGTGCCCGGCGCCAGCCGCTCGGCGTAGCGCTGGGACCGGGGCCACCACCCGATGCGGACTTCCTCTTCCGGCGTTTCGGCGAGGAGTCGCTTGCCGGCCGACGTGATCGGATGATAGGGATCTTCGTGAACCGGCAAAGACGGATGATCGACGAACGGAATGAAGTCGTCGAGGAAGCGGGCCAGCGAGCGCATGAGCCGGCTCTTGGCCTGGCCCTTTTCGCCGAGGAAAAGCAGGTCGTGGCCCGCGATCAGGGCGAGGTTGATCTCGGGCAGGACCGTGTTTTCATAGCCGACGATGCCGGGGAAGAGGTCTTCGCCGGCGTGCAGCATGCGGAGGAAGTTGGAGCGGATCTCTTGCTTCACCGTCCTCGAAGTCCAGCCGCTCGCGCGCAAATCCTTGAGAGTGGTGGGTCGATCGCCTGCGGACATCAATCACTCCTGAGAGGAACATGGCGGACAGTCATCGGAGAGGGGCGACGCACCGACCCCTTCATTGTAGGGGGCCGCGCCGCCGAACTGCAAATCTGAGAGGCGCGGCCCTGTGGACAAAGGCTCCGCCGCGCGCCATGATTGCCGAAGGGGTTTCGCCAGGGCGAATTCAGGGGACGCGCCATGCGACGGCTGAACCGCGGCGGCGGCTGGAGCGCGATTTGGTATACCTTGCGGATGGCCAATCGCGTCGGTTGGCTGCAATTCGGGTGGAAGGCGATGACGCGGCGCAACACCTGCAAGACCTGCGCCCTCGGCATGGGCGGCCAGCGCGGCGGGATGCGCAACGAGGCCGGGCACTGGCCGGAGGTGTGCAAGAAATCGCTGTAGGCGATGGTCGCGGACATGCAGCAGGGACTGCGGCCGGAGTTCTTCGCCCGTTACAGCATCGACCAGCTCCGCACCCTCACGCCGCGCGAGCTGGAATGGTGCGGCCGGCTGACGCAGCCGCTGTACGCCGAGCCGGGCGACAGCCATTACCGCGTCGTCGGCTGGGACGAAGCGCTCGGCCGCGTCGCCGACCAGCTCAAGGCGCATGCCCCCAACGAGACGTTCTTCTACGCCAGCGGCCGCTCGTCCAACGAGGCGGGTTTTCTTCTGCAATTGTTCGCCCGCGTCTATGGCACCAATTACGTCAACAACTGCTCCTATTACTGCCATCAGGCCAGCGGCGTCGGCCTGTCCGGCGCCGTCGGCACGGGGACGGCCACCGTCACGCTGGAAGACGTGGAGAACACGGACCTCTTTTTCTTGATCGGCGGCAATCCCGCATCGAACCATCCGCGGATGATGCGCAACCTCATGAACATCCGCCGCCGCGGCGGTCGCATCATCGTGATCAATCCGGTCAAGGAGATCGGCCTCGTCAACTTCAGTGTGCCGTCCGACCCGTGGAGCTTGCTGTTCGGCTCGAAGATCGCCAGTCTCTACGTGCAGCCGCACATCGGCGGCGACATTGCTCTGCTGACCGGCGTGGCACGGCTCGTCCTTGAACGAAACGCCGCCGACCGCGTCTTCCTGAGTGAATCGACGGAGGGCTTCGACGCCTATGAGGGGCTCGTGCGGTCCACCCCGTGGGAGGAGATCGAGGAGCGCTCCGGCGTGCCGCGTTCGGAGATCGAAAAAATCGCGGACATCTACTGCAAGGCGAAAAGCGCCGTTTTCGGCTGGACGATGGGGATCACGCACCATGAACATGGCGTGGCCAACGTGCAGTCGATCGTGAACTTGGCGCTGCTGCGCGGCATGGTCGGCCGGCCGCATTGCGGCGTGCTGCCGATCCGCAGCCACAGCAATGTCCAGGGCGTCGGCTCGATGGGCGTGACGCCGTCGCTCAAGCAGGCGGTGCTGGACCGGCTGGAGACGCACCTGGGCGTCAAGCGGCCGACCGCGCCCGGCCTGGACACTATGGGCTGCATGAAGGCGGCCGACCGCGCCGAAGTTCGCAACGCTATCTGCCTCGGCGGCAATCTGTTCGGAAGCAATCCGGACTCGAAATTCGCCGCGCGGGCGATCGGCAAACTCGAACTCATTACGTATCTCAGCACGACCCTGAACACGGGACACGCCTGGGGCCGGGCGCGCGAAACGCTGATCCTTCCAGTGCTGGCCCGCGACGAGGAAGCCCAGCCGACGACGCAGGAATCCATGTTCAACTATGTCCGCATCAGCGACGGCGGCCCCGCCCGGCTGCAAGGCCCGCGATCCGAGGCCGATCTCACGGCGACGCTGGGCGAGATGGTGCTGGGCGCCTCTCCCGTGGATTGGAAGGCGATGCGGCGACTGTGCACGGTTCGCCAGCTGATTGCCAAGGTCGTCCCCGGCTACGAGCAGATCGAGGCGGTCGACGGCAGCAAGCAGGAATTCCAGGTCGGCGGCCGGACGTTCCACACGCCGCGCTTCGCCACTCCGTCCGGCAAGGCTCGCTTCCACGCCCACGCCCCTCCGCCCCTGCACGGCGGCCCCGGCCAGCTGCGGCTGATGACCGTACGCTCCGAGGGGCAGTTCAACACCGTCGTCTACGAAGAAGAGGATATTTATCGCGGACAGGACCGCCGTAATGTGATTCTGATGAACCGCGAGGACGTGGATCGGCTGAGTCTGCGCGCGAATCAGCCTGTAACGGTGCGCAGCGATGTCGGTTCGCTGTCGAACATCCTGGTGCGCGTTCACGACATCCGCGCCGGCAACGCGCTGATGTACTTCCCGGAGGCGAACGTCCTGGCGCCGACGACGACCGATCCGGCGTCCAAAACGCCGGCGTTCAAGTGCGTGCTGGTGACGGTGGAGGCGGATCGGCCGGAGACGCGGACCGAGGAAACGGGGACGCGCCGACCGCTCGCGCTGGTGCGCGGGTGAATTGTACGGCCGCCGCTTGAGGCGTCGCATCCTCACGGCGCCTTTGTCGCGTCGATCCTCGCAGCCATGTCCCCCTTGGCGTCGATCAGGAAGAGCCAGCCCGTACTTTTGGTGAAGTTCCGTGCCTGCACCACCGCCATCTTCCCGTCCGGCGACGGATTGATCACCGCGAACTCCGCATGATCGAAGAGCGTTTTCGCCTCCTTCTCATCCGGTTTTTGCACCTCGATGCGCATCAGCGGCTTCTTGTCGTTGGGCGGCGGCTCTTTGGGATGCGCCGGGTCCAGCTCCACCACGCGCACGACGGCGCCGCCGGACAGCCGGAACTGGTCGTGAATCCACTTCTTGTCCGCGCTCAGCTCGGGCGTCTTGACGTCTTGCTTCGCGCTGAGCTTCGCGGTGTCGATGGCGATGCGGTCGTCGCTGGTGCGGAAGCCGGCCACGTCGCCGTCCCAGCGCAGCGGCGTCGGCCAGTACGCCGATTGCTCCTGCATGTCGGCGGAATCGGGGAGGGCGATCTTCGCCGCTTTGCCTTCCCAATCCACGAAGAGGAGCGAATCTTCCTTGCCCCCGTTCTCCGCCTTCTTGAGCGCCAGGAACCCCTTGCCGTCCGGCCGGATGGGGTTGCCGTCGATGATGGAGACCATGCTCCCCCAATTGTCGTGCATCGTGAATTTGTCACGTTTCAGATCGTAGAACCCCATCGTCTGCGCATCGTCGAACAGCAGCCGATTGTCGTCTCCGGGAATCCAGAACGCCCCGGGCCGGCCGTTCGGACCCTGTTGGAGATCCAGCGGCTTGGAACGGTGCAGTTCCTTGCCGTCGAGGTCATAGATCACCACTTGCAGGGATTTTTGGTCCCCCAAGATGTGGACCAC
>DATKHW010000670.1:0-6057 GCA_035546275.1 Gemmataceae bacterium | reverse complement strand
GAGCCCCGGACGGACAGAGGATCGACCCCATGCCCTTCGCCGCCGCCTTGTCCACGGCCCCGCAGACCGACGCCGCGCTGGAACAGGTTTGCACCAAATGTCGCTCTGAATTATCCGGTGCCATCGACCTGGCCGCCGTCTTCTTTTCGACGCCGCACGCCAAAGCCGCCGAGCGAATCGCCGAGACGATCGCAGCGCGATTGGCGCCGCGCTGCCTGCTCGGCTGCGTGGCTGAATCGGTCATCGGCGGCGGCCAGGAAATCGAGGACGCGCCAGCCTTGAGTCTGTGGCTGGGGCGCTGGAATCAGCCCGTGGCGCTGGAGCCGTTTCATGTCGTCCTCGAACGGACGTCGGAAGGCGCCAGCTTGCTCGGCTTGCCGGACGGCCTTGTGGCATGGCCGGGAGACCAGGCCACAACGAGGGAGTCTGGAGACCAAGCCGCAACCAAGGATTCGGCTGCCGCGGAATCGGCCGCCGTGCTGCTGTTGGGCGATCCGTACACGTTTCCCGTGGACCTGTTCCTGGCGCAGATGAACGAGAACAATCCCAGTCTGCGCGTCCTGGGCGGCATGGCCAGCGGCACGCGCGGCCCCGGCCAATGCCGGCTGCTCCTGAACGGCGAGCTGCGAACGGACGGCGCGGTCGGCGTGCTGATGCAGGGGCCGATCGGATTGCGGTCGATCGTGTCGCAAGGTTGCCGGCCGATCGGTCGGCACATGGTGGTCACCAAGGCGCAGGACAACGTCATCCTGGAGCTAGGCGGCAAACCGCCCTTGCAGCAGCTGCAACAGCTCTGGCAAAGCCTCGCGCCCGAGGATCAGCAGCTGTTCCAGCAGGGCTTGCACATTGGCCGCGTTATCAACGAGTACCGCAGCGATTTCCAGCGCGGCGATTTCCTGGTGCGAAACGTCCTCGGCCTGGATCGGACGACTGGCGCGCTGGCGATCACGGAGCACGTGCGCGTGGGCCAGACGGTGCAGTTCCACGTCCGCGACGCGGCGACGGCCGACGAGGATTTGCACGCGCTGTTGCAGCTGGACGTGAACGCCCATGAAAAGCGACCGGCCGCGGCGCTGGTCTTTAGCTGCAACGGTCGCGGTTCCCGGCTGTTCGACCAGCCGAATCACGACGCCGCCGCGGTGCGGGCCGAGGCGGGGGACATTCCGACAGCCGGCTTCTTCGCCCAGGGCGAACTCGGGCCGGTCGGCGGCCAGAACTTCATCCACGGCTTCACGGCCAGCGTCGCGCTGTTCGAGGAGTAAGAAGATCTCACGCAAAGACGCCAAGCCAAGTGCCCGAGAAGAACCAACCTAGCGGGGCGGGGTCATGATCGACGCCCATCTGCACGTCGTGCCGCCGAACCTGCCGGGCGCCGGGTCGCTGAGTCCCTTGCTGGAATCCGCCGAGGCGACCGCCTCTGCCCTGCGTAAAGAGATGCACGACGCGGGCGTCGCCGCCGCCCTGGCGATGGGCAGCTGTTTCACCACACTCGACGATCCGCTCGGCGTGAACGGCACGTTGGCCGTCGCCCGTCATGTTCCGGGCCTCCACGCCATCGGAGTCGCCGACCCCGTTCGCGGCGCAGATCCCGACCACATGCACCGGGTCGAGGCCGTCGTCGCCGCCGGCCAGGTCCGGGCGCTCAAGCTCTATCTCGGCTATCTGCATTTCGCGCCGACCGACCCAGGCTACCGGCCCTACTACGAACTGGCCGAACGGCGGCGGCTGCCAGTTATCTTCCATACGGGAGACACCTATTCTCCGAAAGCGAAGCTGCGCTTCGCCCAACCGTTGCCGGTGGACGACGCGGCAGTGGATCATCCCAAGGCCTGCTTCGTGCTGGCCCATTTCGGCAACCCGTGGCTGATGGATGCGGCGGAAGTGGTCTACAAGAATGTCAACGTGTGGGCCGATTTGTCGGGCTTCGTGGTCGGCGGCGCCGACGCCTTCGCCGGCGCGGAGCGAAAGGAACTGCTGGCGGAGACCGCGGCCGAGTTGAGCCGCGCGTATCGCTACGCCGAGCGGCCGAACCGCTTCCTTTACGGCAGCGACTGGCCGCTGGCGCCGATGACGGCGTACCGCGATTTCATCGCGTCCGCGATTCCGGAGTCGCATCAGCCATTGGTGTTTGAGGAGAACGCGCGGCTGCTGTTTCGATTATGAGATTCCCATCGGCCGCCGCACGTGCCATTCCGTCGCCCGCTCATACATCCGCGCCACGCGCAGCAGCTTCTCCTCTTCAAAGGGCGCGGCCTGGATTTGCAGCCCAATCGGCAAGCCGGACGCCGTGAAGCCGCACGGAAGGCTGACGCCGGGGATGCCGGCAAGGTTGCAGCTGATCGTGTAAATGTCCGACAGGTACATCGCCAGCGGATCGTCCGCCTTCTCGCCGATTTTGAACGCCGCCGTCGGCGTCGTCGGCCCCATCACCACGTCGCACGCCGCGAACGCCGCGTCGAAATCCTCGCGGATCAGCCGCCGCACTTTCAGCGCTCGCAGATAATAGGCGTCTTTATAGCCGCTGGAAAGGGCGTAGGTCCCGAGCATGATGCGGCGCTTGACCTCGGCGCCGAAGCCTTCGCCGCGTGACCGCTTCATCATGTCGATCAGGCGGCTCCCTCCCGACCCTCCCCCCGCCGCGGGGGACGGTCGGGAGGGGGTCCGATGGCCGAAGTGGACGCCGTCGTAGCGGGCCAGGTTGCTGGACGCCTCGGCCGTGGCGACGAGATAGTAAGCGGCGACGGCGTAGGGGCTGTGCGGCAGGGAGATTTCGCGCACCGTCGCGCCCATTCCCTCATAAGTCTTGAGCGCCTCGCGCACTGCTTTTGCCACTTCGGCGTCGAGTCCCTCCGTGAAATACTCGCGAGCCATGCCGATCGCCAGCGGCTGGATGGGCGTCTCGACCGTTTTCGTGTACGCCGGGACGGGCTTCTCGACGCTGGTGCTGTCACGGCGGTCGTGGCCGGCGATCGCTTCCAAGAGCAGGGCGGCGTCGGGAACGGTGTGGGCGAAGGGGCCGATTTGATCCAGCGAGCTGGCGTACGCCACGAGGCCGTAGCGCGACACCCGGCCGTAGGACGGCTTGAGGCCGACGACGCCGCACAGCGCGGCCGGCTGACGGATGGAGCCGCCGGTGTCGGTGCCCAGCGCCAGCGGCGCCTCACAGGCCGCCACAGCTGCCGCCGACCCGCCGCTGGAGCCGCCGGGGATGCGCTCCAGGTCCCACGGGTTGCGCGTCGTCTGATAGGCGCTGTTTTCCGTGGACGAACCCATTGCGAACTCGTCGAGGTTCGTCTTGCCGAGCAGCACGGCGTCGGCGGCGCGCAACCGTTCGATGACGTGGGCGTCGTAGGGCGGCCGGTAGTTCTGAAGAATCTTACTGCCGCATGTGGTCGGATGCCCCTTGATGCAAAGGACATCCTTAATGGCGACGGGCAGGCCGCCAAGAAGGCCGACCGGCTCGCCGCGCTGGCGTTTCGCATCCACGGCGCGGGCCTGGTCCAGGGCGTCGGCCTCATCGACATGGAGGAAGGCGCGAATCTGCGGCTCGCGTTGCCGAATAGACTGAAGGAAGCGGCCGGTCAGGGATTCGGCGGAGACTTCGCCTCGGGAAAGGGCGGCGAGCAAGTCGGCGGCGCTTCGCTCAATCATGGCGCATTCATTCCAGCACGGCGGGCACGCCGTAGAACTGCTCGCCTTCGCCGCGGCTGCGACGATCCGGGGCGTTGGCCAGCGCCTCCTCGACGGACAGCGACGGGGCCGGCTCGTCGTCGCGGAAGACGTTGGAAACAGGGAGCGCATGAGCCAGCGGCTCGACGCCGTCGAGGTTGAGCCGCTGCAGCTGGGCGACGTAATCGAGGATGGCGCCGAGCTGGCGGATCATGGCCGCCGATTCTTCCTCGGTCAATTCCAGCCGCGCCAAATGGGCGACGGCTTTGACTTCCTCCGGCGTCAGCGACATGACGGATCTCGCCCTTACACGCTCGTCGGCATCTGGAACGGCTTGCGCTTCTGCGGCCGCTGGACCTTGCCGCTGCGGATGCACTGCACGCAGACGCGCAGGCGCTTGACCGAGCCGCCGACCTGGCACTGGAGGCTTTGCAGGTTCGGCGCGAAGGTGCGCTTGCTGCAGCCGCGAACCTTGCGGCCGACGCCGCCGAGGTACTTGGCCTTGCCGCTGCGGACGTATTGATTGCCGACCGCGGGCTTCTTGCCGCAGACGGCGCATTGCATGCCCATGACACGGACCTCCATAGGGCGCTTGTCGAAATGCTTATGATAGCGGCGCCAGCGATTCTGACAAGGCGGCCGCGGGTCACCGGCGGCGCGGGGACGCACGACCCGGTTCTTCTCGCTCCCAGGCTCTGCCTGGGAGCGCACTGCTCGCGAGGCCCTGCCTCGCGTCTGCATCATTCGGCAGGCAGAGTTGCCGGGCAGTGCGTGCCGGGGCAGAGCCCCGGCACGAGGGGGGAGGGAGGTTTAGCGGCGTCGGCGATTCTGACAAGGCGGCCGTCCCTTACGGCTTGCGCCGCGGCCGGCTCTCCGGCGGCGCGGTCCACGGGTCTTCGGGCCACGCATGTTTGGGGTAGCGGGCGCGCAGCTCCTTGCGGACGACAGGATAGGTGTTGGCCCAGAAGCTCGCCAGGTCGTCGGTCACCTGCTGCGGTCGATAATTCGGGGCCAGCAGATGCAGCAGCACGCGCACCCGTCCGCCGGCCACGCGCGGCGTTTCGGCCAGGCCGAACACCTCCTGGATGCGCACTGCCAGCACCGGCGGCCGGCCCTGTTCATATTTGAGGGCGATCCGGCTGCCGCTCGGCACGGCCAGGCGCTCCGGCGCCTCGCGCTCCACGGCTTGCCGCTGGGCGTGCGTCAGCCGGCCCTGAAACGCCGACAGCCAATCGGCGGCGCGCAAATCCGCGAACGACCGCCGGCCGACGCATAACCACTCCAACAGACCGCGTAAGTCGGCGTCATCGAAGGCCGGCAATCCTAGCCCGGGCATCCACTCGCGCAGACACCGGACGCGCGTCCGGTACAACCCGGCCGGCGAATCGTCCGGCGGCGACACGCGGTCGAGTTGCTGCGATGCAGCCGCAGCCAAGACGCGCGCCGTCTCGGCACCATCGGGCAACGACGCTTCCGTTTCCTCCAGGACCAAGTCTTCGAAACGAACGCGCCGCCTTGCCGTCACTCGCTCCGCTTCCCCGTCAAAGGCGACTTCCACAGCCGTCGTGACCCGGTCCGCCGGCAGCCAGTCGCGCTCCACCGCCGACGCCTGCCGCACCAGCGATTCCGTCCGGCTGGCGTCCACGTCGATGCAGAGAAACAGCTCGGATTCCGTCACGCCGCACGACGGCGCCAGCCGCACGCCGCGGCCGCCGACCATGACGCCGCGGCGACTGCCCGCCTGCCGGCGCCGCGCCAGCCGATCTGGAAAAGCCGCCAGCAGCGAACGCAGAAGCGCTTCATCCTCGGAAACTCCAGAAGAAGATATCTGATGTCTCTTCATCTCATGCCGAAGCGAGCGCGCCAGCTGATCGCGGGCGCGGAGGATGAACCGGGCGGCGCCGCGGTTCAGCGTCCCCAGCGCCGTGCCGCCGCGGCCGGTCCGCTCCCATTCCTCCAGCGCCTGTACGCGATCCAGTAGATCGGAAAGCGATCCATGCCGCGCCGCCGGCGAATCGTCCATCGCGAACGGATCGCGCTCCGCCAGCAGCGCCGCGGCTAGGGCGGCCCGGTCTGCGGCGCCCCAGCGCGGCCCCTCTACCAGCAGCCGGGCCAGCCGCGGATGGACCGGCAAGCGGGCCAGGGTCCGCCCCGTTTCCGTCACTCCTTGGTCATCTATCGCTTCAAGTCGCCGCAGCAGCGTCAGCGCCTGCGCGACCGTCGCGGCCGGCGGCGGCTCCAGCCACGGAAAGCGCGACGCGTCCATTTCGCCGAGTCCCATCAGCTGCAGCGCCGCACCAGCCAGGTCCACGCGGCGGATTTCCGGCTCCGTCTGCTCCGGCCGGCCAAGATGGGAGGCCGCGCTCCACAGCCGCATGCACACTCCTG
>DATKHW010000669.1:0-4675 GCA_035546275.1 Gemmataceae bacterium | reverse complement strand
AGAGGCGGACCCGGTTCAGGTTCACGGCATTGCACCGAGCTTAGCGTCGGCGCCGACATGGCGCCGACGCCGCCGCGATGTCTGGCGCTTGAATGCAGGGCCGATGGAACGCACAATCGATATGGCTTGCTGCCGGACCCTCGCCGGCCGCTTCCTTCAGGCCGGAGGTCGTCATGTTCCGAGCTATGACACAGCTTGCCGCCGCCGGCCTGTTGCTGGCGCCGCTATCCTCGGCGGTCCGTGCGCAAGCGCCGCCGCGCAACCCGCCGCATAATGTTAACGTGGTGGGCGGCCAAGTTTTCCAGGCGCCCCAGGCGAGAGTCGTTCCATTCCAAATGCAGAACGCGCCGTTCCCTCAAGCGGTCGTCCTGGGACCGACAGGGCCAGCGTTGCCGCAGGAAATTGTCATCCAGCGGCAGCTGGCCGCCGCCAATCACGTGCTGGCTTTCAATTATATGCAGCGGCAGCAGCTAACCGGCCTGTTGCAGGAGCAACTTCAGCTTGCCGCGCTCCAGGATCAGCTAAGCCTCCTGGTGGGCCATCCAAACGGCATCGACCCACAGAAGTTAGCCGCCATGCAAGCTGCAGTAACGGCGATGCAGCAGCAAAACCTCCTTCAGCAGCTCTCCATTTTGCAGCCCTGACGCCTGCGGGATTTCGCTTGCAGTAGACGCCGCCCCCCGGCCACAATAGGAACCTGATAGCGAATCCCACCACCGGCTCTCGCTCCGCGCACGCGGGGTTGGGGGCGTCCGTCAGTAAGAAGGGGGGCTTTCATGCTGACGATCTTCGGTCGGCCGCACAAGAAGGGCGGCTTCTGCGACGGCCTCAGCCGCCGCGACTTCCTAACCGTCGGCGGCACGCTCGTCGGCGGCGGTTTGATGTTGCCGAACCTGCTCGCCGCCGAGGCCCAGTCCGGCGTCGGCACGTCGCACAAGGCGATCATCAACGTCTACCTGCCCGGCGGCCCGCCCCACATCGACATGTGGGACCTCAAGCCGGACGCCCCGGCCGAGATTCGCGGCGAGTTCAACCCCATCGAAACAAACGTGCCCGGCATCCGCATCTGCGAGCACTTCCCGCGGATCGCCAAGATGGCCGACAAGTTCGTCTTCATCCGCACGATGTCCGGCAACGACGGCGGGCACGACGCTTATCAATGCATGACCGGCCGGCACAAGGACCCGCGCACGGCCGACTTCTGGCCGGCGATGGGCGGCTGGGTTTCGAAGGTGCAGGGGCCGGCCGACCCGGCCGTGCCGCCGCACCTGTCGCTGATGCACCGGCCCGGCGCCAGCGGGTGGGGCTACCCGGGAACGGGCGGGTTCCTGGGCCTGACTCATGCGCCGTTCCTGCTCAGCGCCGACCAAAGCAAGAGGATGCAGGCCGACAATCTGACGCTGCGGGGCATGACGCTCAACGACCTACAGGATCGCATGAAGCTGCGCTCGGCGTTCGACGATCTTAACCGCAGCGTGGACCGCAGCGGCACGCTGGACGGTATGGACGAATACGCCAAGCAGGCCGTCGGCATCCTCACGTCGTCCAAGCTGCGCGACGCGATGGATTTGTCCAAGGAAGACCCGAAAAATCTGGAACGCTACGGTTGGGACGACCCGACGCCGGTTCGCGACGGCGCCCCGCGCATGCAGCGGACGTTCTGCCTGGCCCGCCGGCTGGTGGAGGCCGGGGCCCGGGTGGTGACGATGAACTTTAGCCGCTGGGACTGGCACGGCCAGGACGGCCGCAACTTCGTCAACGGCCGGACCGACATGCCGTTGCTCGATCAGGCCGTGACCGCGCTGGTCAGCGATCTGCACGAGCGCGGCCTGGACAAGGACGTGTCGGTGGTGGTCTGGGGCGAGTTCGGCCGGACGCCAAAGATCAACAAGGACGCCGGCCGCGACCACTGGCCGCAAGTCAGCTGCGCCCTCCTGGCCGGCGGCGGCATGCGCACCGGCCAGGTGATCGGCGAGACGAACCGTCTGGCGGAGTACGCGGCCAAGCGGCCGGTGACGTTCGGGGAAGTGTTCGCCACGCTCTACACAAAGCTCGGCATCAACCTGAGCGAGGCCCGCATCTTCGACCCGAGCGGCAAGCCGCAGTACCTGGTCGATCAGGGCAACGAGCCGATGCACGAGCTGGTGTGAGCGCCGCTCGCTGCACTCCATGCGCACGTCCGAACAGGATAAAGAGGAGCATCGATGGAGGAAAAGCGCGAGAGGGCGATCGGCCGGCGCGAGTTCCTGGGCGGCGCGGCCGCGGGGGCCGCGCCGTTCGTTTTCGGCGCCGCGGCCCGCGCGGACGAACCGCCCGCGCCGCCGGGCGCTCCCTGGATCGGCGTCATTAGCCGGCAGCGGAACCCGGACAACCTGGAGTTCCCCTTCCCGACGCTTGGCGGCTTCCTCACGCCGAACGAGCAATTCTATGTCCGCAGCCATTTTGACGTTCCCTCGCTGGAGGCCGACTCCTGGCGGCTGTCGGTGGAAGGGGCCGTTCAGAAGCCTTTCGAGATCGGCTGCGACGATTTACGAAAGATGCCGTCGCACACGGTGACGGCACTGCTGGAGTGCGCGGGCAACGGCCGCGTCTTCCTGAAGCCGCCGCAGCTCGGCATCCGCTGGGAGCTGGGCGGCGCCAGCAACGCCGAGTGGACCGGCGTGCGGCTTTCCGATCTGCTCGACCGAGCGGGGGTGCGCGACGGGGCCGTCGACGTCGTGCTGGAAGGGGCCGACAAGGGCGAGTACAGGGATCCGAACCCCAAGACGCCGGGCGTCATCCCCTACGCCCGCAGTCTGCCGCTGGAAAAGGCGCGGCGGCCCGAAGTCCTCCTGGCCTATCGCATGAACGGCAAGGACCTGTCGTCGGCGCACGGCTTCCCCGTGCGGGCCGTTGTTCCTGGCTGGTACGGAATGGCCTCCGTCAAGTGGCTGAAACGCATCCTCGTCGTCGATCGGCCGTTCTCCGGCTTCTTCCAGACGTTCATGTACACGATGTGGGAGCGGCGCGACGGTTTGCCGACGCTGGCGCCCGTCCGCGACCTGCAGGTGAAGGCGGAGATCGCCCGGCCGGCCCTGGACGAGGTCGTGCCGGCGAAGTCGAAGCAGCGGGTGTTCGGTGCGGCGTGGGCGGGCGAGGCGGACGTAACCCGCGTGGACGTCAGCACGGACGGCGGCAAGTCGTGGGACGAGGCCCGGCTGCTCGACAAGGCGGTCCCGTTCGCCTGGCGCCTGTGGGAACACGAGTGGCAAACGCCGGAGAAGGCGGGCCGGCGCGTGCTGATGGCGCGGGCGACCGACTCGCGGGGCCGCGTTCAGCCGATGGAGCGCGACGACGACCGGCGCGACGGCATGATCAGTCACGTCCTGCCCGTGGAGGTCGAGGTGCGCTGAGTTCCGGGCGCGACGCCGACGACATCATGCCCATCACGACGGGCTGCATGGTGAATCGGCCGCACATGCACGAGTCCGCGCCAGCGGGTGACGGCACTGCGAAGCTATCACCAGAAGCATCAAACGTTGGCGTCCCAATCCAAGGCTGGCCTCATCTTCTGGATGTCGCTGTTTGCAGCAGCCGTGCTGAGTTACTTCATGTTCACTACCGATTTCCCTTTTGCCGCACAGGTCCGACCCGTTCTGACGCGTGCCTTTACCGGTGCGTTCCTCGCAGTGGAATGGATGGTAATTCAGGTTCGCTTGGATAGGCCTCGCCTCGCCCGAAAACCGCTGAGCATGGGACAGGACGCCAAAAAATTGCTCGGCCGGCAGCGCCGTTCCATCGATGCCACCTGCATCCGCGTGAAGACGGTGTATTGCGACGCCGCTTACTTCTGGAACTGCATCGATACGATTGCGGCGTCGGAGGACCACGCCATTTTCTACAGCACAAGCACTGATGCGTTCATCGTCCCCGGTCGCGCGTATCCAGACCGCCGGGCATTCACGGAGTTCGTGGACACGGCACGGTACTACTGCGGCGCGGCCCGGGCGGCGACCATCTAGCGGTTCGTGGAGAAGAAGTCCGCGGGGGCACGGTTATGGGGCGCGACGCGGACGGCTTCCTCTGGGACGTGCTGGGCCTGGGTTGCGTGGCGGTGGACGACCTGCTCTATGTCCCCGCCTACCCGCCGCCGGAATGCAAGGTGCGCGTCCGCCGCCGCGAGCGGCAGGGCGGCGGCCTGACCGGCACCGCCCTGGTCGCCGCCGCCCGTCTCGGCGCCCGCTGCGCCTTCGCCGGCGTTCTCGGCGATGACGAGGACTCCCGGTTCGTCGAGGACTGCTTCCGCCGCGACGGCGTCGATACGTCTCCCATCGTCCGCCGACCGGCGGCGCGCCCGATCCGCTCCACCGTCATCGTCGATGAGGGGCGGCACACTCGCACCATCTTCTTCGACCTGGCCGGCTCGACCGGCGCCGAGCCGGAGGCACCGCCGGCCGAGGTGATTTGCGCGGCTCGCGTGCTGTTCGTCGATCACTACGGCGTCGAGGGGATGACGCGGGCGGCGCGGATTGGCCGCGCGGCGGGTCTCGCCGTGGTCGGCGACCTGGAGCGCGACGACGACCGGCGCGACGGCATGATCAGCCACGTCCTGCCGGTGGAGGTCGAGGTGCGGTGAGTTCCGGGCGCGACTCCGACGGCTTCCTCTGGGACGTGCTGGGCCTGGGCTGCGTGGCGG
>DATKHW010000668.1:0-7673 GCA_035546275.1 Gemmataceae bacterium | reverse complement strand
GCGCGCCGGATCAGAATCCTGCGGCCGCCAGCTGGCCGACCAACGCGGCGTAATCCTTGCAACGATCGGGGCTGCGGCGGAAGGCCGGCCCAAAAGGATGCAGCCAGTTGACCAGATTGAGGTGGTCGCCTTCCCACACGGCGCAGGTCTCGCCATAGCGGGCCGACTCGACGGAAACGACGCCGTCGTTCGGCCCCTCCAGCCGACTGACGATGCTGGCAGGAAGTTGCCATTCCGGCGCCAGCCAGTCGATCTGAAAGCGGCCGGCTACGCTAAAATAGCGCACCTGCGGTGCGTCGGGCGTCTCGGAATTGAACACCTTACAGCGACTTGTAGTCAGGTCGCGAAACGCCTGGAAGGAGAGGCGGAAGAAGTCGAAGACGGGGCAGACCAGGCGGGCGAAGCGACGAACGGCCCAATCGGCGAAGGCGCTGCCACGGTGCGGCGTGCCGATTGTTGTCAGCGAAAGGACGCGATCCGCCATGCCGAGGTGGGAAATCATGAACCGCGAATCCAGACCGCCCATGCTGTGAGCAATCAGGTGAACCGGCTCGTTGGGCGACTCGGCTTCAATCAGCGCTTTGAGTTGGCCGGCGCGTTCGGCGGCGCCCCCCGTAGGGCTGAGGCGAGCCAGAAGAACACGATTGCCGGCTTTCCGCAGCATTTCTGGGATGCCGCGGAAGTAATGCGTCCAGGTCCACGCACCCATCGCCAGCCTGTCGAAGCCGAATAGGCCATGAACCAGAACAATCGGGGCTTTCAGTACGGCAACCGCCATGGTCGTCGTCCTCTCGCGGCGTCCTTGCCCCCTACTCCATTATAGACCACAAAAAGGCGGATCAGGCGCTTGGCCGGGGGTTTGCCGCCCGAGGCCGGGTCCGCTACCATCACTGAGTCCGTTAAGGCAGCAAACAAGGCGCCAATCGCACGGGGGATCATATGTCGATGGCCAAGGCGTCTCCTGGAATGACGCGGATCGGTTGGGTCGGCACGGGCGTCATGGGTCGCTGGATGTGTCAGCACCTGATGACCAAGGGTTACGCCGCGACGGTTTGCAACCGGACGAAGGAGCGGGCCCGACCGCTGCTGGACGCCGGCGCCGCCTGGGCCGACACGCCGCGGGCAGTAGCCGAGAAATCCGACGTGGTATTCGCCATCGTCGGATTTCCGAAAGATGTGCGCGAGGTCTTCCTTGGGCCGCAGGGCGTGCTCGCGGGAGCGAAATCTGGAGCGGCGCTGGTGGATATGACCACGAGCGAGCCATCGCTGGCGCGGGAGATTTATGCAGCGGCGAAGGCGAAGGGCGTGGCCGCACTGGACGCGCCGGTGTCCGGCGGCGACGTCGGCGCCAAGAACGCGGCCCTATCGATCATGGTGGGCGGCGACGCGGAGGTTTTGGAGGCGGTTCGTCCCTTGCTGGAATGCATGGGCAAGACGATCGTCCACCAGGGCGGCCCCGGCGCCGGCCAGCACACGAAAATGGTGAATCAAATCCTGATTGCAAGCAACATGATCGGCGTGTGCGAGGCACTCTTGTATGGCTGGAAGGCGGGCCTAGATCTGAAGACAGTGCTGCAGTCGGTGGGCGCCGGGGGGGCCGCGAGCTGGTCGCTGAACAATCTCGGTCCGCGAATCATTGACCGCAACTTCGAGCCGGGCTTTTTTGTCGAACATTTCATCAAGGACATGGGCATCGCGCTGGACGAAGCCCGGCGCATGAACCTGTCGCTGCCGGGACTGGCGCTCGCCAACCAGCTCTATTTGGCAGTGCAGGCGCAGGGTTGGGGTCGCAAGGGGACGCACGCGCTGATGCTGGCGCTGGAACAGCTGGCGGGCGTGAAGCGGTGAACCGCCAAACGGCGCCGCCTTCTTGCTTTCTTCTCGCGTCTTTCATCCGCATCACGCCGTTCCTTCAACGGAGCTACCGGACCTCGCATTATGGTAACGACAGAGACGCCGTGGGCGCCGTCTCCGACGCCCCGCACTTCGACCTGTTACGGTGTCCCGCATGAAGCCTCGGATCGCCGCCATCACCGGCGCCTACGGCGCCCACGTACAGAACGGCGTGGGACGTTTCCTTTCCGGCTTGCACCGGTGGTCGCTGGCGAACGGCTTGCCGCTCCACGTGTTTTCGTCCGGCGATCATGTCCGGGCTGGGCCTGGGTTGCAAAACATCCACGCGCTGGCCTTTCCGGTTCCAGGCGGCTTCAAGGCCGTTGAGGCGTACTACCCGCTGGAGGGCCGCCGCAAGCAACTCCGCCGCACCATCGAGCAGCTCGATCCGGACGTCGTTCACATCTCCACCCCCGAAGCCATTGGGATGACCGGCCTCTGGATCGCGCGTAAGCAGAAGCGCCCTCTGGCTGGTGTATATCACACCGATTTTCCGTCGTTCGCCAATAATCTCGTGCGGGACGCCGTCGAGCGGTTGCTGCGGCAGCGCGGCGCCGCGGGTCTGGCCCAATGCGCATTTGACCCTTTGTGGCAGTGGTTGTATCCCGTTTATGAAGGCTGCACGCGCTGGTGGCAGCGCTGGCTTCTGGGATTTGTGCTGCGGCGGGTCTTGCGGCGCAACCGGGAACGTATCGACGCTGCCGCCCGCCAGGCCGCCGACTGGTTGGCCGACGGCGTCCAATCGGCCGTGCGCGAGGCGCTGGCCCAGTTCTACGGTCGCTTCAATCTCGTCATTGCTCGATCCGAAACTTACCGCGAAAAATTGCTGCGAGACCTATATCTGAGTGGGGATCGCGTGCGCACTCTCCGGGCCGGCGTGGACGCGACGATGTTCTCTCCACAGCCGTCCGGCGCCAACGCGGGATTACGCGAGCGGCTGGGCGTTCCATGCGGCCAGCCCGTGGTGCTGTACGTCGGCCGTCTCACCGACGAGAAGAACGTCGGCTTTCTCGCGGATGCCTGGCGGGCTTTTCGGAATCAGGGGAACGGCGCCGTTTTCGTGGCGGCCGGCAGCGGCAATCTTGAAGAATTCCGCCGGCGTGCGGGCGACGGGGTTTACGCCATTGGACCGCACCACGGCGCCAGCCTATCAGCCATCTACCGAATGGCTGATGCATTCTGGACTGGGTCCGCAAACGAGACGCTGGGCCAGGTGGTGTTGGAGGCCCAGGCGTCCGGATTGCCGACAATCGTTTCGGACCAAGGCGCCGCCCGCGAGAACGTGCGGGACGGTCGGACTGGCCGCGTGCTGCCGGTCGATTCGCCGGTGCGATGGGCGCGGGAGCTGCGTTCGCTGCTCGCCGATGAGGGTCGGCGGGCCATGATGGGCCGCGCCGCACGAGACCATGCCGCGGCGCACCCCATTGAGGCGTCGTACCAGCACTACTGGGACCTCCATGCCGAGCTGCACGAGCGCACGGCGTTCCGGAGCAGCCCGACCGGCTCAGGGACGTCGCCCGCAATCGCTCGCTGGACGACCGCGGCGTCAAGGCACTGATCCACATGATCGGCTCCAGCGACCGTGAGCAAGCTCTCGCGCAGCTGTGCGCCGCCCTGGACGGCTGGGGCCTGGTGTACGGCCACACGCATGAGCCGCACGTGGCGAAGCGGCAGGTGCTGCATCTGCGGACCGGCGAGGAGCGGACTGTGCTGCTCGGCAACTGCGGCAGCTTCCGCCGCAAGAACATCCCGCCGACGTGGATCGAGTCGGCGTTCCCCTCTTTGGCGCTCTGGGCGTACAACGCGGATAGGAAACAGGCGGAATTGCTCGACCGCATCGCTCTTACGCCGCAAGAAATGCTCGCTTACGCGGTAAGCTCGGCCGAGGCGGCGGCCGCTTCGGTGGCATAGCAGCCGTCGTTAATGAGAAAGCGTCGTCGTCTCCGGCTCGCCGACAATGTTGCGGAAGAACTGCACCGTCTGGTCCACGCGCTCTTCCCAGCCGAAATCGATAGGCAGCATGTGGCCGGCGCCTTCCGCCCATAAGAGTCGCTTGGGCTGCGCGGCGCAATCGTTAAAGAACCTTTCCGCCGCAGCATTATCCACGACGAGATCGTGCCGGGCCAGAATCATCAGCAGCGGTGTGCGGAACTCCTTGGCGCGCTTCCGATTTCGGTCCATGAGGCCGAATACCTCGCGGATGACGACTCGAGGCACGAACTTGTCATCGCGCACTATGGGCAGAGCGCTTTGGTCCCACAGGTCCACCTTGTCGAGCACGCCGACGTACTTCGTAAGAAGCAACAGCGGATCGAGCAGCCGAAACCAGACGCGGGCCGGCAGTAATGGGCTGCGCTTGTTGGATACATCGAACAGCGGGGCCAGAAGCGCCATGCCGTCTACCTTCGCTGTCGGATCGGCGACGGCTTCCACGGCGACGGCCGCCCCCATCGAGTGGGCGACGACGAAAACGCGGCGGCGCCGGCGGCGCAGCCCCGCGATCGCCGCGCGCACGGCGTCGCGCCACTGGACGGCGCTGGTGGTGAGGTACTGAGCCATCGGCAGGCCGTGCTGAGGCAGGCGGATGCCGCGACAATGAAACCCCTTGGCGGCAAGGGCCGGCGCAATCCGTTGGAAGATTGCCGGCGAATCGCCGAAGCCATGAATGAGCAGTACGCCGTCCTCGCCCTCGCCGAGCGTGAATTCACTGCAGCCGGCGCGCACGCCCAAGGCGTCGCGCTCAATGCCGGCCTCCCAGCGGCGGTAGCGACGCCGCGTCAGCAGAGTATATCCAAGATCGCCTAGGACGAAAAACACGGGAACTGCGACAAGAACCGCAAGGACATAGGGCAGCATGACGGAGGCGTCTCCTTCGCGACGGCGCTTGCGGCCGACGCCGTTCAGTGTATCAGAAACGGCGCCGCGCCGGCTGTGCTTGACGCCGAGTGCGGCGGCGGCGTACTATCCGCATCCAGAGCCATGACAATCGCCATCTATCTACCCTCGATGCTGCGCTCCTATTGCCAGGGCGCCAACCCGCTGTCGCTTACAGCAGCAAGCGTGCGCGCCGCATTGGAGCAGCTGGAAAACAGCTACCCGGCGCTGTACCGGAGCGTCTGCGACGAGACCGGAGCGGTGCGCCGCCACGTCAACTTGTTCGTAAACACGTCTCATATCCGCGACCGGGACGGCCTCGATACGGCCCTGGTCGCCGGGGACGTTCTCACCATCCTGCCCGCGGTTTCAGGAGGCTGAACATGCCGGATCGCGTAGTGCTCACCATCGGGACCAAGAAGGGCCTCTTCGTCGCGGAGGCGGGCAAGAACCGACGTCGATTCGAGCTGCGCGGGCCGTTCGGTTCCGGCGTGGCCGTTTACGCAACGCTCATCGACAGCCGCGGCGCCCCGCGCATCTATGCCTCCAGCTGCAACGCCTTCTTCGGCATGAAGGTCCTGATTTCGACCGATCTCGGCAAGAAATTCAAGGAGACGAAATCCGCCCCCGCCTTTCCCAAGGAGGACGGCCGGGCGCTCGCCAATATCTGGTCGCTGGAAGCGGGCGACGACAAGAAGGACCTCTGGTGCGGCGTCGAGCCGGCGTCGCTCTTCCGTAGCCCCAACGGCGGCGATTCGTGGGAAATGGTCCCGGGCATCAGCAACCACGAACACGCCCGCAAGTGGCATCCCGGCAACGGCGGCCTGTGCATGCACACGATCTACCGCGACGGCCCACGCATGCACCTGGGCATCTCAACCGGCGGCCATTACCTCAGCGAGGACGGCGGCCAGACGTTCACGGCCTCGAACAAGGGCGTCGGCGCCGGGTTTCTGCCTGATCCCTACCCGGAGTTCGGCCAGTGCGTGCACAAGATCGCCGGACACAAGGATGCACCGGGCCGGCTCTACATGCAGAACCACGGTGGATGGGCGGAATGGGATGGGCCGGGCGGGCGGCGACCGGACATCGGCGTTCTGCGCAGCGACGACCACGGCCGGACATGGCGATCGATCGCCAAGGGACTGCCGTCCGATTTCGGCTTCCCGATCGTGGTGCATCCGCACGACGCCGACACGATCTACGTCATGCCGCTGGCGCCGATGACGCGCACCTGTCCGGACGGCGCTCCCGCGGTATGGCGCAGCGAAAACGGCGGCGATTCCTGGAAGCGGCTGGCGAAGGGGCTGCCGAAGAAAGAGAGCTTCTTCACGATCCTGCGCGACGGCATGACCATCGACGATCTCAAATCGCCGGCGCTCTATTTTGGGACCACGACAGGGCAGCTCTGGATGGGCCGGGACGGCGGCGACGAATGGGAGTGCTTGTTCGACGCGCTGCCGCCGATTCATTGCGTGAAGGTTGCGGTGGTCTGAAGCGATCCGGATCGGCCGTCACTTGCCGATCCCTTCATTGGCCTTCTGCACCAGCGCGATTTCTTCGTCCCAGCATCCCGGCAAGCGGCCCCGGGGGCTCGCGCCCGCGCCGTCCGTGACATAGACGTACGCTGCCGTCTTCGCCGCCGCGCCGATGCAGGCTCGCATTTGTTCCACGTCACCGACCTGGTACGCCAAGGCGGCGAAGCGCGACGACGGCAGTTTGGCCGCGCGCTCCGGCAGGGCCAGAGCATCGAAGCCATTTGCGCTCTCGAAAATACAACAAACGTCCGCAGCCGGGCGCGTCAAGTATCCGGCCGCGCACCTTTTGCCGGGATTCGTGACGACAAGCTTTAGTCCCTTCTTGGTCCGAACATAGCCGTCCAAGTCGGCTTGGCAATCCGCGGAACCGGCGCCGCTATTCTGCTCGTCGAAGAAGACGCCGCAGGCGCCGGGATAGAAGCGGAGCCAACGATCCAAGTCGGCCCTTACGTCGTCCAGCGATCGCATCGTACCGAGCGCGGATTTGTTCGATCGTCATGGCGGAATTACTTGCGCGGCTTGCCGCATCGACGAAGCCCACGCATTGGATTATACAATCCGGGTGCGCCACAAGGATCGTCTCACCATCATCTTCAGGTGACTCGCCATGAAGAAAGTCGGTATTTTCTGGCCCGGCGACTACCGGGCGAAGCCCAATGAGTGGGCCATGCCCCAAGCCCGCGAAGCCACGGAGCAGCTGCAACAAGCGCTGCGCAAGCTCGGCCGCACTCCTTACCTCGTGCCCGGGTTCCTCACGCGGCCCGACGAAGCGATCGCCAAGCTCGGCCCCATCGACGACCCGCTTGTCGGCGTCTTCGTCCACTGGGCCTATGGGCCGCATACCTGCGACGGCGTCGCCGGCAAGGATAGTCCGCTGCTCCTGGCCAGCAATTTCTCGGGAACGTGGCCCGGCCTCGTCGCGCTGCTCAACACGGGCGCCTGCCTGGAAAGCATCAATCGCCGCCATAGCCGAATCTGGACGGACGCGGCGGATTGGACGAAGGACGCTGCCTTTATGGAGCGCCTCTATGAATGGTGTTCCACCGGAAATATCCGTTATCGCACCGACGAATTGCACCGATCGGCCGCCGTAACGCCGCAAGCGCAGGAACTGGCCCAGCGCGTCGTCGCCGAGATTCGCAAGCAGCGCATCCTCGCTCTAATGCTCGGCGATACGTCGATGGGCATGATTAACGGCTACTTCGGCCCTCGGCTTTTGTCCAAACATGGGTTCGCCGAACACAAGGTCGATCAGGCCTGGCTGCCGGAACGCACACGCAAGGTCGACGGCCGGCGCATCGAAGCCGCCTTCCGTTTCGTGCAAGAAAAGGGCGTGGCCTTCCACTGGCGAGAGAAGGGGACGGAGGA
>DATKHW010000667.1:0-2705 GCA_035546275.1 Gemmataceae bacterium | reverse complement strand
AGCAGCGTGCCCTCGTTGGAGAGGTCGCCGGTGATGGAGCGAGCGCCGCCCGATCCGGCCGTCACGTGGATGACGCCGGTCGCCGTGTTGTCCAGCCCGTCCTGGAGGGAGAGGAAGCTGCCCCAGTAGGTGCTGGCCGATTGCAGGAGGATCGTGCCGGCGTTGACGGCGTCGGGGGCGACGGTCAGCACGCCGGGGCCGAAGCGGTCGTCGCCGCGGACCCAGACCGTGGCGCCGCCTTGGTTAGTTACCAGCAGATCGTCTTGGCCCACGACCTGGACGGGCAGCGAGCCGGTCGCCGTCGGCCCGAACGACAGCTGGGCGTCCTGAACCTGGAACGTGCCGTCGCCGTCCAGCGCGCCCCCTGCACGTCGAGCGTGCCATCGGGCAGTAGCAACGACCCATTGACGGTGAGCGAGCCGGCCGTCTGAGAAAGGCTCGGCGCCGCGCCGTTCAGACCGGCGACGTTCACTTGAACGCCCGCCGCGACCGTGACCGTGCCGGCGTTGGCGAGGGCGCCGGACCACTGCATGGCCGTGTCCGCTTTCAGCAGACCCTCGTTGTTCAGCGTCCCCTGGATGAGCCGTCCGCCTCCCGTGCCGGCCTCCACATCGATGACGCCGTCGGCGGCGTTGGTGAACGACCCGCCGGCCGCGGTCGCCAGGTTGCAGTTGTAGCCGGCGCCGCCGGACTCCAGCAAAATCGTTCCGTCGTTGACGGCTCCAGCTGCCGCCGTCAAGTCGGCGTCGCCGTTGCCGTTCCAGCCCTGGACCCACAAAGTCACGCCCGGCGTGCGGTTCTCGTCCAGCACGTTTTCGGCGCCGCGGATCTCGATCACCGCCGTGGCCGTAACGGTATCTGCAATGTCCAGTTCGGAATCGAAAGCGACGAACTCGCCGGGGAGCGCGCCGCCGGTGAAATGGAACACGCCGCCGACTTGAACGACCCAGCCGCCGCCCGGAACGGTCAACGTGCCGCCGGCTTGCGTGAAATTCGGTCCCGAAGAGGACGCGCCTTGGAGGTTCAGCCCCGTCCCCGGCTCAACGTCTACGGTTCCATAATTGATCCAGTTGCCGTACACGTCGCGGCCGCCGCCGCTGCCGGCCTGAACGTCGATCACGCCGTCGGCGGCGTTGGTGAACGTCCCGCCGTTTGCCACCGCCAGGTCCGAATTGTACGCCGCGCCGCCGGACTCCAAGAGAATAGTCCCGTCGTTGGCCGCCCCATTGGCCGCGGTCAGCTCGGCGTTGCCGTTGCCGTTCCAGCCCTGCACCCAAAGCGTGACGCCCGGCGCAAGGTTGCGGTCCAGCGTGTTCTGATTGCCGCGGACTTCGATCACGGCCGTGGCCGTAACCGTGTTTTCGATGTCTAATTCGGAGTTGAAAGCGACGAATTCACCCGGCAGAGCGCCGCCGGTGTAATGGAACACGCCGCCGACTTGCACGACCCAGCTTCCGCCGGGTACGGTCAGCGTACCGCCCGCCTGGGTAAAGGCTGGGCCTTGCGATGCGACGCCTTGCAGCAGCAGCCCCGTTCCCGGCTCGACGTTCACCGTTCCATAATTGACCCAATTGCCGTACACGTCGCGCCCGCCGCCCGTGCCGGCCTGCGCGTCGATGACGCCGTCGGCCGCGTTGGTGAATGTGCCGCCGGCCGCGACCGCCAGGTCGCAGTTGTAGCCGGCGCCGCCGGACGCCAGAAGGATGGTTCCGTCGTTGACCGCCCCATTGGCCGTGGTCAGCTCGGCATTGCCGTTGCCGTCCCAGCCCTGGACCCAAAGCGTCACCCCATGCGCCAGGTTGTTTTCCAGGACGTTTTGATTGCCGCGGACTTCGATGACCGCCGTGGCGCTTACAGTATTTTCGATATCCAGTTCGGAGTTGAAGGCGACGAACTCGGCCGGCAGGGCGCCGCCGGTAAAGTGAAATACGCCGCCGAGTTGCACGACCCAGCCGCCGCCCGCCACCGTCAGTGTGCCGCCCGCTTGGGTGACGTTCGGCCCCGACGACGTGGCGCCCTGGATCACGAGTCCAACGCCGGAAGCAACGCTGATCGTTCCCTGATTGTCGATGTTCGCCGCGATCTGCTGGACGCTGGCCGCGCCCTGGTCGGCGGAAAGAACGGCGCCTGGATCGTTCGTCAGAGTCCCTCTGACGACCAGCGCGTTTCCAGCGCCGTTCGATTCCAATTGGATCGTCCCGGCATTAACAAGGTTGCCGGCGACGCTGAGGGCGCCGCCGTCGAGCAGGAGCGTGTCGCCGAGCTGGAGGCTGTTGATCGATGCGGAGCCTCCGGAAAGCTGAACGGCCTCGCCGGCGGCCAGATTGATGACGACATCATCGCCCGCGGCCGGCAGCGCCCCGCTGCTCCAGTTGGCGGGGTTGTTCCACGATCCGCCGGCAGGGTTGATCCAGGAAACCGTCGCCGGCGTGATGCGGTCTTCCAGCGGCTCAAGAAAGAGCGACCGAGATCGGCGTTTGGAGATCGGGGATTGAATGTCCGATTTGAGACGCGACAAGAAACGGCGCCAGATGGTGCGAAGCATACGGCGATTCCTCCATGCGCCTAGCGCGGCAAAGCCGCCGAAAACTGAAGCGTTGCCTGCGGTCGCCCCTTCTGTTCTGGACCCCCCGGAACCGAGCCAGGAACTTCGTTGCAAAGGGCCGTTGCTCGTGCGGGAATGGTGAGCGTTCTGCTCCACCACC
>DATKHW010000666.1:0-4456 GCA_035546275.1 Gemmataceae bacterium | reverse complement strand
GGTGGTGGAGCAGAACGCTCACCATTCCCGCACGAGCAACGGCCCTTTGCAACGAAGTTCCTGGCTCGGTTCCGGGGGGTCCAGAACAGAAGGGGCGACCGCAGGCAACGCTTCAGTTTTCGGCGGCTTTGCCGCGCTAGGGTTATGGAGGAAGGAAGGCCGGCAAGACGGCCCCGGACCCGATCCGGGGACCGCCGCGATGCTTCCGGCGCCCGGTCGCGGTTCAAGGGGTCGAGATCACGTCGTTTCGGTTGTAGGCCCATAGGGCCTGGAAGGTCGCGTCGTCGCTGCCGCCGCCGGGGGCGGTGTAGCCGTAGGTGTATATCCGCACGCCGCCGTCCGCAAAGAGGACCGGCGAGCCAGAACTGTGCGGGCCGCCCATGTGGTTCTCGTCCACGTTGTCGTCGTCCTTGTAGTAGCCCCGGTCGGCGTTCGACCCCCCGGCGAAGTGGTCGGCCCAGCGCATGTGGTCGTAGCCGGACTGGGCCACGACGGTATTCACGTAGCCCGGGTCTTTTAGGCTGCCGCCCCAGTAGTTGGACGGCCTCAGGATCTTGTGGGCCACGAGGAGCGTGTCGGACGCGCCCGCCATGTCGGTGACGTTCACCAGGGTGACGCCCGGGGTGTTGAGGATGGAGCGGAAGCCCACGGCGTCGCTGAAGTAGTTGGTCGCGTCGGCCTCCTCGATGCCGAGGTTGTACGCCCCGCAGTAGTCGATCTTGGCCCCCACCGACGGGGCGCGCCGGCCGGGGCAGATGAACGCGGCGACCGGGCCGGCTGCGTTTGGGTTGCTGAGAGTCCCGTCGTTCTGCACGCCGAGCGCGGCGTACATGTTCTGCTGCTCGATGTAGGGCAGGATTTGCACCGGCCAGGAGGGCGCCGCGCCCAGGGCCTCGCAGGGGAAGCGGCCGTTGACGTCGTGGTAGTTGTGCATCGCCAAGCCGATCTGGTGGAGGTTGTTGGAGCAGCTCATGCGGGCGGCGGTCTCGCGGATCTTCTGGACGGCGGGCAGCAGCAGGCCGATCAGGATCGCAATGATGGCGATCACCACCAGCAACTCGATCAGCGTGAACCCGGGGCGATTTCGTCGAGCACGTGGACTGGCCATGACAGTCTCCTTCGAGGACGATTGGATGAAGGAATGACGCCCGAACATGTCCGAACCTCCTTGGGGCGGCGCCGGTGCGCGCACCCCGGACGCCGGGGCGCGGGAAGCGTCATGTTGTTGCTCAGCGCCAGATGGTTTCTTCGTTCATGAGGGGCCTCCTGAGGAACGACCAGGAGTGCGGAACGGACCTCAATCCACCATGCGAAATCCGCGGCCGTTTCCGCTCAACCTATTCCGCTTTTTCTTGCCCCGAAATGTCGCGATAGAGCCAGGCCCGGGCGTAGTTCCAGTAGCGATCGGCGGTCGCGCGCGAAATGCCCAGCGCGAGCGCCGTCTCCTGCGACGACAGGCCGACGAAAAACCGCAGCTTGACCACCTCGGCCTTGACGGGATCCTTGGCGGCCAGTCGCTCCAGCGCTTCATCGAGGGCGATCAGGTCCTCGCCTGGTTCGGGCGCGGCCAGCAAGTCCAGATCCACGTCGCGCCGGACCTCTACGGCGCCGCCGCGCTTGAGGCTGCGCTTGCGGCGGGCGTTTTCGACCAGGATGCGGCGCATGGCCTCGGCGGCGGCGGCGAAGAAATGGCCGCGGTGGTCCCAGCGCTGCTCATCAGGGGGCTTACGCCCCCCGCTCGCCGTCAGGCGCAGGTAGGCTTCGTGGACCAGGGCGGTGGCCTGAAGCGTCTGCCCCGCCTTTTCCTGGGCGAGTTTCTGCGCCGCCAGCCGCCGCAGCTCATCGTAGACGAGCGGCAGCAATCGGTCGGCGGCGTGGGGATCGCCCCGCGCGACGGCGTCCAGGGCCTGAGTGATGGGGTTCATGTCCGTTCAGAGTAACCGCCCTGACGACTCTCTGCAATCGCCTGCAGTCCATCCGAGCCCGTCCCATTCCCTACGCACAGCTTTCCCCGCCAATCCTGCAATCCCGCGCCGTTGCGCACAACCGCTGAATTCGGCGCCGACGACCGCCGATAACTTACGTCGGACCCGCCCCCGCCTCAAGCCGCGCTGCATTCCCCGCCCCTCGGTCCCCCGGAAACCGCCGATGAACCGCACCCTCCTCGCCGCCCTCCTGGCCGCGCTGACGGCCGCCCCCGCCTGCCTCGCCCAATCCTCCCAGGCGCCCGCGCCGCCCGACGATATCGTCCCGCCCCTGACGCCCGTGGAAGAAGGGCCGGCCCCAGTCGATTGCGCCGACGCCGACCGCTTCGACTTCCGTGTGGACTACATCCTGTGGTGGCTGCGCGAGGGGCGCATTCCGGCGCTGTTGACCACCAGCTCGCCGGCCTCGGCCGGGCTGCTCGGCCGGCCCGACACGCGAGTCTTCTACGGCGACGACCGCATCCAAACCCGCCACGACGACCGCTTCAACGGCGTCCGCTTCGACCTCGGCTGGTGGTTCGACGACGCCCACACGCTCGGCGTCGAGGGCGGCGCCTTCTTCCTGGAGCGCGACTCCACGCACTTCGAGGCGGTCTCCGACGGCAGCACCGTGCTGGCCCGGCCGTACTTCAACGCCCTCACCGGCGCCCCGGAAAGCGAGATCATCGCCGGCGACGCCGCGACCGGCCCGCGCAACGGCGGCTTCGTCGGCTATTCGCGCATCGAGCTATACGGCGAGGAAATCAATCTGAAAACGCCGCTTCTGACGGACGGCGGCGACCGGCTGGAATTGCTGGCCGGCGCCCATTTCCTGCAGATGCGCGACCGCGTGGACCTGACGGCCACGGGCTGGTCGCTGACCGGCACGCCGACGCTGTTCGGCCTGACCGACCACTTTCGCGCCGACGATCGGTTCTACGGCGGCCAAATCGGCCTGCGCGGCGAGGTGGAGCGCGGCCGATGGGGGCTGCAACTGACCGCGGAGATCGCACCGGGCGTCACCGACGCCACGGTCCAAGCCTTCGGCGACCGCACGGTGCAGACGGCGGCCCTGAAGACCGTGACGCCCTACGGCCTGGCCGTGCAGCCGAGCAATACCGGCGGGTTCGGCTACGACGCCTTCGACTTCGTCTCCCAAGTGCGCCTGGACGCGACCTGCCGCCTGACGCAGCGGATTAAGCTCTTCGTGGGCTACACGTTTCTGTACTGGAACGCACCGCTGCGGGCGGGCGACCAGATCGACCTGAGTGTGAATCCGAGCTTGCCGACCGGGCCGGCGCGGCCGGCGATTCCGTTCCATACCGACAATTTCTGGGCGCAGGGCGGGGATGTGGGGCTGCAGTTTAGCTGGTGAAAGGCATGGAGTGTTGGCGTCAGTGGGGCGCAGCCTCGCGCTTCAGCGGGGCGGCGCTGTGGTCAACCGTGTACCCAAGGTCCCTGAGCCAGCCCGCGACCTTCTGGGCGTCGAAGCCCTCCAGCGAGACGCCGATTTCTTCGGAGTAAGCACGTGATTGCCCTTCGAGGATCGCAAGGAATCGCGACTGGACTCTCTCTGCAAATCCTCGGCGCACGAAGCAGTCAACGGAGAAGGCCTTATCCGAATAGGCACGGACGACTATTTTTTCCACGCTCCGCCGCAGGATGGCGGCCTTTGCGGCAGGTGCATCGAGCATGCGGATGGCTTGCTTGTCCACGAGGAAGCGAACAGGCCGATCGTCCGGCATCCTCACCGAGAAAACGAGGCTCTTGTATGGTTCGGCGTTCCCATGACCGCCGACGCGCGGCCGCTCGTTGTACTCAATGTTTGTGATTACGTGCATGCAGCCACCAATGGAGAAACGGCGGGTAGGTTATCCATCCCCACGGCCGTACGCCGGCCGCCCTCAGAGCCTGGAAAGCGAAGTTCGCGCATTGACTGAACGCGTGATACCGAACTCTTCCCTCCAAAGCAGCTTGCTCGAATCGAGCGAGGAAATCCGCTGCTCGATCGTGTTGCTCCTTATTGATCGGGTATTTTCTGGCTCGGCATTCGTAGTGAGGGTCGGTCAGGAAGTGCTCATCATCGAGCAGCGCTCCTCGCATGCCCCTCTGGGTAATGCACCAGAACGCTCCTTTGTTTAGAGCAAATCCATCCACCTGCTCTGGGTAAAAGCCAACCGCCCGCATGGACGAGGGCGATTCCAGGATGACGAAAGCATGCCCGATCAGGTCTTTCTTACGGGGCGTTCCTCTCTCAGCATCTATGTACACCTGTCTCTTGGCGACGAGGCTGATCGAGTAAGTCTGCTGGACGGTTGCAGCAATCTTGCGACCCTCCCGACCACTTCACGGGAGTCAGCGGTTCGTCCGCCTCGACGCCTGTTATCTTGCCCCGCGGGCGCCGCCAGGTCAAGGTCCAGAGGATCGCGATGATCGCCCGCAGCGGCCCCGGACGGTTAGCACCGAGGCCGCTGCGGACGTTGGCCCTCCCA
>DATKHW010000665.1:0-10465 GCA_035546275.1 Gemmataceae bacterium | reverse complement strand
TCCTACGCCTACGGCACGCCCCACGCCGACAGCGACGTGGACATCCTCGTCGTCATGCCGGCGCGGAACCAGCTGGATCAGGCTGTGAAAATCAGCCTCGCGATCGACCCGCCTTTTCCCCTGGACATTATCGTGCGCACTCCGCAGAGCATGAAGTGGCGTCTTGCCGAAGGCGAATCGTTCCTGACCGAGATCACGACCAAGGGCAAGATTCTCTATGAAAAGGACCACACGGGAGTGGGTGCGAAAAGCCGAAAGCGACTTCCAGGTCGCCGCCGTCCTCGCTCGGAGAACCGAACCATTTCATGACGAACAGTGCTTTCACTGTCAGCAGAGCGCCGAAAAGTACCTCAAAGCTCTTCTGGAAGAACTCGGCCTCGCGATTCCGAAAACGCACAACCTCGTTGCGCTCCTGCCGCTCCTGGTCCCGCATTACGCTGCTTTGCGGGCGCTCCGGCGTGGCGCCGATTTTCTGACGCGGTTCGCCGTTGAGACCCGTTATCCCGGCGACAGCGCCAGCAAGCGTCAGGCGGCGTCCGCCCTGCGTTGGGCCGGCCGGGTGCGCGCCGAATGCCGCGGGCTCCTCGGCCTTGGCTCGTCCTAGCCCCGCCGCCGTCGGTGATCCGATCGTTCCCTCCTGGTACAATGTGTACATGGCCGCCAAACGCCGCACTCCGGCGCCGACTCCGCTCCCCCGCTGGTATCGGGGGGCCGATATCCCCATGCGCCTGATCCGCCGCTTCGCGCGGGAGGTGGCCGAGCGCTTCCACCCCGACAAGATCATCCTGTTCGGTTCCTACGCCTACGGCACGCCCCACGCCGACAGCGACGTGGACATCCTCGTCGTCATGCCGGCGTACAACGAGCGGAGCAAGGCGCGCAAGATTCGCATGGTCGTTTCAGCCACTTTTCCGATGGATTTAATCGTCCGCACGCCGGATAATCTGAAGTGGCGGCTGGCGGAGGGGGACTCCTTTCTGCGGGAGATCACGTCAAAGGGGAAAGTCCTCTATGAAAAGGCTGACGCGGGAATGGGTGCGGAAAGTCGAGGAGGATTATCGGGTCGCGCAAAGGCTCCGTCGAGACGCCGACCCACTTCATGATGCGGTCTGCTTCCACTGCCAGCAATCGGGTGAAAAGTTTCTGAAGGGGTTGATGGAAGAATTGGGGCTGAGCGTGCCCAAGACTCACGACCTGGAAGACCTTCTCACCCTGCTCCTCCCACATCACCCGTCCTTGCGGCCGCTGCGCCGCGGGCTGAAGTTCCTGACGCCGTTCGGCGTGGACATACGCTACCCGGGCAAGCGGGCGAGCAAGCGCGAGGCCGTGGCCGCTTTCCGCTGGGCCGGCCGGGTGCGCGGCGAATGCCGCTTGCTGCTGGGCCTTCGCTTGTAGAAGCCCTCGTCGCCGCCGGGGGCCGTGACGGCCGAATAGGCCCGCAACGCCGGGTGTGCGGCATCACGGAGCTTTCAAGTGCGCCTCCGCCTCGTTGCGACGACGGAGGAGATCCGCATTGGTCGGGTCGTCTTTGAGCAGCCAGTCGAGGTGGAAGCGGGCGGCGAACCAGGCCTGGTGGGCCTCAGCGTCGGCCGCTTGGATGAGATGCCATTGCCGCGGATCCGGGGGCGGTTGCCAGTCGCCTCCCTTGGCGTCGAGCGTCTGCCGTTGCTGTTCCCATTCTTCTTTGCTCAGAGGGTGCAGCGTCCCTTCCGCCGTGAAGTCCTGGCCGGTGCGGACCAGCACCCAGGCCCGCAAACGGTCGGGGTCCACGTCATCAGGGATAGAGAAGAACGCGGGGCCTCCGAGCTGGTTGATTCTCGCGTCGCGGGTCGCCGCCATGGTAACGACATCGAGGTTGTCCGCTCCGGGCACCTTCCGTGCTAACCGTGGCAGCTCCGTTGCCGTGACGACGTCCCACACCCGGGCGCTCTTCTCATTAGCCGTAACGACGGCGGCGCCATCCGGGCTGAACGACGCCGCAATCACCGTGCCGGCATGGAGCAGTCGTTCCAACTCTTTGCCGCTGGCGACATCCCACAATCGGGCGGTTCCATCGTCACAGGCGGTGAGGACCCTGCGGCCGTCCGGGCTGAACGACGCTCCAACCACCTTGGGTGCGACGCGGTTCGAAGTCACCAGAGGATCATGCTTCAGCGATTGCAGCTCCTTGCCGGCCGCGTCCCACAGCTCGGCGGCGTCGTCAAAGTTTGCGGTAATCACCATGCGGCCGTCCGGGCTGAATGACGCCCCAAACATCCCACCGTTATGCTTGAACCGTTGCAGCTCGTTGCCGGTGGCAGCGTCCCATAGCCGGGCGGTGTTGTCATAGCTGGCCGTGAGGACGGTGCGGCCATCGGGGCTGAACGACGCCCCAACAACAACGGGCTGATCGTGTTGGAACCGTTGCAGCTCCTTGCCGCTGGCGAGGTCCCACAGCCATGCGGTCCTGTCATTGCTGGCCGTCACGAGAAGCCGGCCGTCGGGGCTGAACGACGCCGCGTAAACTTGGCCGCCCGGCTGCAGCCGTTGCCGTTCCTTGCCGCTGGCAAGGTCCCAAACCCGGGCGGTTTCGTCGCTGCTGGCCGTCACGAGAAGCCGGCCGTCGGGGCTGAACGACGCCGCATTGACCGCTCCATCGTGCAGGAATCGCTGCAATTCCTTGCCGCTGGCGACGTCCCACAGCCGAGCGGTATGGTCGCAGCTGGCGGTGACGAGAAGCCGGCCGTCGGGACTGAACGACGCCGCTGTCACGCGGTCGTCATGCCAGAACGCGCGGCCGGAGAGGCCGCGGCCCCAAACTCCAATCGGGCGGAGATAACGCGGGCGCGCAGGGTCGTCCCGCGGCGCAAGCTCATAGGCATTCAGCATCCAATTGAGGCTGTCACGAAGGTTGCCTGCATGAAGCTCAGCGTCGCTTCGGCGGGCGGCAAGACGGGCGGAAAAAGTGAGCTGCTTGTTCAGGCTGCCAAGCGCTTGCTTCAGGTCGCGCCCATTCTTGTCCGCCGTCTCGAAATTCTTCTGCGCCGTACCCCACGCGCCCAGCAGCAGCACGAACGCCGTCGTCACCACCGCCGCCAGCAGCAACAGCATCCCCGCCGCCACGGTTAGCGGCGTCCGGTAGCGCCGGATCTGTTTCCCCAGCACATAGCCCATTGACGGCGGCTGCGCCCGCACCGGCTCGCCACGCTGCCAACGCCCCAAGTCCTCGGCCAGCTCCGCCGCCGTCGCGTGCCGCCGCCCCGGCTGCTTCTCCAAACATTTCAGACAGATCGTCTCCAAATCGCGCGGCGTCTTCGATTGCAACTGCCGCGGCGGAACCGGGTCGTCCGACACCACCTGCATCATCGTGTCCAGCGGCGTCGCGGCCCGGAACGGCGGACGGCCGGTCAAGCACTCGTACAGGATCGCCCCCAGCGAATACACGTCGCACAGCGGACCCATCTCCTTCGACTTGCCCCCGGCCTGCTCCGGCGCCATGTAGCTCGGCGTGCCCATCACCGAACCTGTCCGCGTCTGCCCCAGGTCGGCGTCCAGCTTCTTCGCCAGGCCGAAATCGGTGATCTTCGGCGTGCCGTCTTCGGCCAGCAGGACGTTGGCAGGCTTGAGGTCCCGATGAATCACGCCCTTGTCGTGGGCCGCCTGCATGGCCCGCGCCAGCGTCTCCACCAGCGCCGCCGCCTCCTTCGGCGGCAGCGGCGTTCCGTTCAGCTTCTTGTCCAGGCTGCCGCCGCCGCAGAACTCCAGCGAGAAGAACGGCAAGCCGCCGTGCTCGCCGACTTCAAAGATCTGCACGATGTTCGGATGCTGCAAGCGGGCGACCGCCTCCGCCTCCGTCTTGAAGCGGGCCAGGTCCGCCGCGCCGGCATGGCCGCCCGCCAGGATCATCTTCAAGGCCACCACGCGGTCCAGCGCCACGTGCCGGGCCTGATACACCACACCCATTCCGCCGCGGCCCAGCTCGCGCAGGATTTCGTAGCCCGGCGGACTGTCGCGTTCCACGGCCGACGGCGCCGGTCCCAGGTGGGATTGCGTCGCCTGTTCGGACGGCGGGGCCGCCGGCGGGACCGTCGCAGCCTCGTGGCTGGAAGCGGAGTCGGCGTCGGATATGCGGTGCGATTCGTTCATCGGGCGCCTCCGGGACGGGAGTGCGGCCCCCAGCGTACCGCATCGCCGCACCGCCGACCAGCAAAAAGAAGGGGACTCATCGCGTCCAAGGAGACTTCAAGAGCCCGTCCGCCGCGTCCCGACGGCGCAGCAACTCCGCATTATTCGGATCGTCCTTGAGCAGCCAGTTGAGGTGGAAGCGGGCGGCGAACCAGGCTTGATGCGCCTCGGCGTCGGCCGCCTCGACGAGATGCCATCTCCGAGGGTCGGGGGGCGGCTGCCAGTCGCCGCCCTTGGCTTCGAGCGTGTGCCGTTGCTGTTCCCATTGTTCCTTGCTCAGGGGGCGCAGCGTCCCTTCCGCCGTGAAATCCTGGTCGGTGCGCACCAGGACCCAGGCCCGCAGACGGTCTGGGCCAACGTCATCCGGGACAGAAAGGGAACCGATGTCCCAGAGCCGGGCGGTCCGGTCATAGCTGGCGGTGACGACCGTGCGGCCGTCCGGGCTGAACGACGCCGCGTGTACCTCACCGTCATGCTTCATCCGCTGCAGCTCCATTCCGCTGGCTGCGTCCCACAGCCGCGCGGTCTTGTCCGGACTGGCGGTGACGATCGTACGGCCGTCGGGGCTCAACGACGCCGCCCAAACCGCACCATCATGCTTCAGGCGTTGCAGCTCCTTTCCGCTGGCGGCCTCCCACAAGCGGCCAGTGTTGTCTTGGCTCGCGGTGACGACGGTGCGGCCGTCGAGGCTGAACGACGCCTTCCACACCACAGCCTCATGCGTGAGCCGCTGCAATTCCTTTCCGGTGGCGACGTCCCACAGCCGGGCCGTACTGTCAATGCTGGCGGTGACGATGGTGCGGCCGTCCGGGCTGAACGAAGCCGACCACACAAAATCGTCATGCTTGAGCCGTTGCAGCTCCTTTCCAGTGGCGGCGTCCCACAGCCGGGCCGTCTTGTCATCGCTGGCAGTGACGACCATGCGGCCGTCCGGGCTGAACGCCGCCGCCTCCAACACATCATCATGCATAAGCCGTTGCAGCTCCCTTCCGCTGGCGGCGTCCCATAGCCGGGCGGTCTTGTCCGGACTGGCGGTGACGATCGTACGGCCGTCGGGGCTGAACGACGCCGCCCAAACCTCAAGATCATGCTTGAAGCGTTGCAACTCCGTTCCACTGGCGGCGTCCCACAGCCGGGCGGTATGGTCCATGCTGGCGGTGACGACGGTGCGGCCGTCCGGGCTGAACGAAGCCGTCCGTACCCAAGCGTCATGCGTCAGCCGTTGCAGCTCCCTTCCGCTGGCGGCGTCCCATAGCCGGGCGGTCCCGTCCTTACTGGCGGTGACAACTGTGCGGCCGTCAGGGCTGAACGACGCCGCCTGCCCCTGATCGCCATGTGTAAGCCGTTGCAACTCCTCTCCGCCGGCGACGTCCCACAGCCGGGCCGTTTTGTCGGCGGCGGTGACGAGCGTCCTGCAATCGGGGCTGAACGACGCTGCAACCACCGGACCCATAAGCGTTAACCGTTGCAGCTCCCTGCCGCTGGCGGCGTCCCACAGCCGAGCGGTATGGTCATTGCCGGCGGTGAGCACCTTGCGGCCGTCGGCACTGAACGACGCCGCCCACACCCCACCGTCATGCGTGAACCGTTGCAGCTCCTTTCCGCTTCCGGCGTCCCACAGCCGGGCGGTCTTGCCATCACTGACGCTGAGAACCATGCGGCCGTCGGGGCTGAACGACGCTGCAAGCACGCCTTCCTCATGCTTCAGCCGCTGTAGCTCCCTTCCGCTGGCCGCGTCCCACAGCCGGGCGGTTTTGTCCCAGCTGGCGGTGACGACCGTGCGGCCGTCAGGGCTGAACGACGCCGCATTCACCCCAACATCATCATGCAAGAGTTTGTGCAGTTCCTTACCGCTCACGGCATCCCACAGCCGGGCCGTCTTGTCTATGCTGGCGGTGACGACCGTGCGGCCGTCGGGGCTGAATGACGCCGCATGCACCTCAGAATCATGCGGGAACCGTTGCAGTTCGTTACCGCTGGCGGCGTCCCATAGCCGGGCGGTATGGTCCGCGCTGGCGGTGACAAGGCTGCGCCCGTCGGGGCTGAACGACGTCGTATACACCACACCCTCGTGCGTAAGCCGTTGCAATTCCTTTCCAGTGGCGACGTCCCACAGCCGGGCGGTCCTGCCATCGCTGCAAGTGACGACGATGCGGCCGTCCGGGCTGAAGGACAACGCTTTCAGCATCCCCTCGTGCATGAACCGTTGCAGCTCCCTTCCGCTGGCGGCATTCCACAGCCTGACGGTCTTGTCGTGGCTGGCGGTGAGAACGGTGCGGCCGTCGGGGCTGAACGACGCCGCCGACACGATGTCGTCATGCAAGAGTGCGAGGTCGGAGAGCCCACGGCCCCAAGCCCCAATCCGGCGGAGGCAACTCGGGCGCAGGGGATCTTCGCGCGGCGCCAGCTCGCAGGCCTGCAGCATCCAGTTGAGGCTGTCGCGGAGGTTGCCCGCGCGGTACTCGGCGTCGCTGCGACCGGCGGCGATGCGGGCGGAAACCGAGAGCTGCTGCTTCTGGCCGTCGAGCGCGTCCTGCAATTCCCCCTGTTTCTTCTCCAATGCCTTGCCCTTCTGGTCGGCCGTCTCGAAGTTCTTCTGCGACGTGCCCCACGCGCCCAGGAGCAGCAGGAACGCCGTCATTACGACCGCGATTAAAAGCAAGAGCATTGCGGCCGCCACGGTCAGCGGCGCCCGGTAACGCCACGCCCATTTCCCCAACACGTACCCCAGCGACGGCGGCCGCGCCTGCACCGGCTCGCCGCGCTGCCACCGGGCCAGGTCGTCCGCCAGCGCCGCCGCCGTCGGGTACCGCCGGATGGGCAGCTTCTCCAGACATTTGAGACAGATCGTCTCCAGATCGCGCGGCGTCTTCGGCTGCAACTGCCGCGGCGCCACCGGCTCGTGCGCGATCACCTGCTGCAGCGTCTCCATCACCGTCGCCGCCTTGAACGGCGGCCGGCCGGTCAGGCACTCGTACAGGATCGCCCCCAACGCATACACGTCCGTCGCCGGGCCGACCTCCTTCGACTTCCCGCCCGCCTGCTCCGGCGCCATGTAGCTGGGGGTGCCCATGATGGCGCCGCTGCGCGTTTGGCCCGCCTCCGCGTCCAAGTCCTTGGCCAGGCCGAAGTCCGCGATCTTCGGCGTCCCGTCGGCCGTCAGCAAGACATTGGCCGGCTTCAAGTCGCGGTGGACCACGCCCTTGTCGTGGGCCGCCTGCACCGCCCGCGCCAGCGTCTCCACAAGTTTCGCCGCCTCGGCCGGCGGCAGCGGCGTGCCGGCCAGCTTTCGGTGCAAGGCCCCGCCGGGACAGAACTCCAGCGAGAAGAACGGCCGGCGCTCGTGCTCGCCGACCTCGTGGACCTGCACGATGTTGGGGTGCTGCAAGCGCGCGACGGCTTCGGCTTCCGCCTTGAAGCGGGCCAGGTCGTCGGCCCCGGCGTGGGCGCCGCTTAGGATCATTTTCAGCGCGACGACGCGGTTGAGCTTCACTTGCCGGGCCTTGTAGACGACGCCCATGCCGCCGCGGCCCAATTCGTTGAGGATGTCAAAGCCGGGCAGGGACGCCGGCGCCGGCGAGGCCGCGTCGGACCCGGCCGGCTCGTCGAAGTCGCGCGTGACGTTGGGGTCGAGGTCGCTCGTCGCCGCTGGGTCCGCAACGGAGGGCGGCGGGAAGGAGGGAGATCCTGGGTCATCGGATCCAATGGACATGAGTTCGACCCCCTCGGTGCGACCATGGGAAACCGCCTCAACGTACCGCATCGCGGCGCCGCCGACTAGAAAAAAGAGCACGATTCACGGCGTTGGCAAGCTCGTCGCCGCATTGGTGGAACAGCCCAGGCGGCGCTTGTCTCGTTCGTCTCGTTCCCAGGCTCCGCCTGGGAACGCACTGCCCGGCAGGCTCTGCCGGCCGGCTAGAACAGATGCCAGGCAGAGCCTCGCAAGCAGTGCGCTCCCGGGCGGGGCCTGGGAGCGAGAGTACCGACCTTGTGTGCAACCTTTGCCGCGCCTTCTCTGGCCTCTTAGGTTTTTTTCGGAGACCGACTTTGTCGCTGACGTCCGACGGCGTATGGGATGTGGTCGTGGTCGGGGCCGGAGCGGCCGGTTTGATGGCCGCCATCCGGGCGGCGGAACTCGGCCGGCGTGTGCTGCTCCTGGAAAAGAACCGCAAGCCGGGCGTCAAGATTCTCATGTCCGGCGGCACGCGCTGCAACCTCACTCATGCCACCGACGAGCGCGGCGTCGTCGCCGCCTACGGTCCGCCCGGCCGGGTCCTCCATTCCGCCCTCGCCGCTCTCGGCGTGCAGGACGTGATCGACCTGTTCGAGGCCGAGGGCGTTCCCGTCAAAGTCGAGGAAACCGGCAAGGTTTTCCCTGTCAGCAACAAGGCCCTCGACGTACTCAACGCCCTGCTGCGCCGGCTCCGCCGCAGCGGCGCGACGTTGGCCCTCGAAGAACCCCTCCGCGATTTCCAGGTGCGTCCGCCCGGCTTCGCGCTGACCACGCCGCACCGCGTCGTTTCCGCCAGCCGCGTCATTCTCACCACGGGCGGCCGATCTTACCCCGGCAGCGGAACCACCGGCGACGGCTATGTCCTCACCGCCCGCCTCGGCCATACGATCGTTCCGCCTCGCCCCGCCCTCGTGCCGATCACGGTGGACGCCCCCTGGGTCGCCGAGCTGCGCGGCGTCACCTTGCCCGACGTGGGTGTGCGTGTTATGGAAGGGAAGACGATCTTGCAAGCCGGGCGCGGCTCACTGCTGTTCGCGCATTTCGGTCTGTCCGGCCCGGTCGTCCTCGATCTGAGCCGCGTCGTCAGCGGCCATCCGGCGCCCCGATTGCTCGCCTTGGAAGTGGACCTGCTGCCCGGCTGGAAGGAAGCGGACCTCGACGAGCATCTGCGCGTCGAAACGGCGGCCGCCGGCAAAAAGCAGCTGGCCGCCGTGCTGGCCGTCCATCTGCCGCGGCGGCTGTGCGACGCCCTGCTGCCGCAGGCGGGATTGTCGGTGGATCGGCGGGCCGCCGCTTTGAGCCGGCCGGACCGCGCACGGCTGGTCGATTGCCTCAAGCGCCTGCGGTTGCCGACGACAGGAACGCTCGGCTTCGGCAAGGCGGAGGTGACGGCCGGCGGCGTGGCCCTGGCCGAGGTCGATTCGCGGACGATGCAGAGCAAAATCGTCCCCGGCCTTTACATCGCCGGCGAATTGCTCGACCTGGACGGACCGATCGGCGGCTACAACTTTCAGGCGGCCTGGAGCACCGGGTGGCTGGCCGGGACGGCGGCCGACGACGGGCTGTGACAGCGGACGGATTTCCCTTCGCCGAGCGGAACTTTTCGCCGCCGGCGCAGTCTAATTTGGTGAAATCCCCTATCGCCGACATGCCGATTGCGGCGGGAAGGAGAGAGCGATCATGCGAAATGGACGACTCGCCGCCGCGTTCCTGTGCGGCTGTTTCTTGGCAGCGCCGATTCTGGCGGCCGACCCTCCCAAGGACCTGGACGGCGACATTTTGCCGCCGGGCCAGTTCGCGGGAACGCTGACGACCGTGCCCGGAACCGGCGGCTCCTTCACGATGAAGGCCGAGTTCGATCACGTACAGTTGAAGCCCGGCGCGGGCCTGGGCGAGAACCGGGACGTGCGTGACCTGATCCGCGATCAGGAGCGCGTAGAGCGGACGCAAGCCGAAATCGCCGCGGCCCGCAACCGGGGCGAATACAACCGGCTGATGCGGCAACTGGCTGGCGAGCTGGAACACCTGGAGCTGCAGACCGCGCGGGTCCAGCTCCGCGAGAGCGGCGACTACATGATCCGGAAGGATTTCAAGGACATCGACTTCCACACGTCGGACGACGTGAAGGTGCGCATCCTGAATCCGCCGGTGCAGTTCGACGACAAGGGCAACGCCAAGCAGTACACGCCGGACGAGCTGAAGGCGATGAAGGGCAAGGACGCCGACCTGCCCGGCTATGAATCCACGCTGGACCATCTCAAAGTCGGCGACGCGATCAAAGTGACGCTGTCCACGCCGAAGCCGGCCAAGGACGCCGATGCGAAAGCGGACCCCGACGCCAAGAAACCCAACACGATCACGCTGATCCTCATCGTTTCAGAAGACAATTCGGACAAGCCGAAAGGCAAGAAATAGCGATCCGCGGGCGTCCCTCTCGATTTGGGACCGGTAGATTCTCCTCGCTCCCAGGCTCTGCCTGGGAGCGGACTGCCCGCGAGGCTCTGCCTCGCGTCCTATCCAGCCGGCAGGCAGAGCCTGCCGGGCAGTGCGTGCCGGGGCAGAGCCCCG
>DATKHW010000664.1:0-3390 GCA_035546275.1 Gemmataceae bacterium | reverse complement strand
TCCTGACACGGCCGCAACGCCGGTTGGTGCGTTCGGCCTCACGCTGGGAGGGAGAATCATGACCGAGGCGTCGCGCCGCCGCCGGCTGCTGGAGTTGTTCAAGACGCGGGCCGTGTCGTTCGGCCGCTTCACGCTGGCCTCCGGCAAGGAAAGCACCTACTACATCAACAGCAAAAAAGCCCTTTTTCACTCCGAAGCGGCGGCTTTGCTCGGCGAAGCGCTGTGGGACCTCACGAAGGATTTGAACGTCCAAGCGATCGGCGGTCTGGAACTCGGCGCCATCCCGATGGCGACGGCCGCCGTGGTGCGCTACCATCAGGAAGGGCGGACCCTGGAGGGATTCTTCGTCCGCAAGGAGGTCAAGGGCCACGGCAGCAAGGAGCGGATTGAAGGCGTGCTGCCGGCCGGGGCGCGCGTGGCCGTGGTGGACGACGTGCTGACCACCGGCGGCTCGGCGCTGCAGGCCGTCGAGGCGGTCGAAGCAGCGGGGGCGAGCGTCGCGGCCGTGATCTGCATCGTGGACCGTTTGCAAGGAGCGCGAAAGCTGTTCACGCCGCGGTATGACTATCGACCGATATTCACCATCCGAGATTTCGGAATTGCTGAAGGCGAGCAGCCGGCGTGAGCCGGCTGATGGTGCGGTTCCTCAGCTCACGCCGGCCGGTCGCCGTCGAGGTTGTCCGCCAGGGCTTGCAGCTCCTGCACCTGCTCCGGCGTCGGGCCGGGGCCGAACAGCAATTCCGCCAGCCGTCCGGCGTCGATCCGCCGCGGCCAACCGCGTTCCTGCAATCGCTCCTGCAGCAGCGACACGATGAATCCGTGCGTCCGCCGCCGGATGTCTTCGACGCTCGCCAGGCCGGGGTCCAGCCGGGCCGGCCGCGCCCAGTTGAAATCGTGCGGGTTCGGTCCCGCCGCCCCGTCGGCGCACATCAGACAGCCCGCCTTGAACACCTGAAACGTCACCGCCTTCACCCGCCGCTCGGCGTCCAGCATCCCCTGCTGCTCGCACGACGCCGTCAAACTGCGCAGCAGGTCGTAATAGTAGACAATGGGTCGCTCCTCGCCCTGGCCGGTCGCCTGGTGGAACAGGCGCTCCGTGATCGCTTGCCACTGGGCGGACGGCACCAGGTAGACGCGCGGCGTGCCGCGTTCCAGCAATTCGCGGTAGTCGGCCAGGCCAGTGAACGGCGGCGTGAACAGAGCGACCGAGGCCGGCGGCGGAACGGCCGGCGTCGCCTCGGCCGATGCGGCTGCATCATCCGACGCATCGGCGGCGCCCGGCCGCATGATCTCCCAGTCGTGTTCACCTTTGCGGACCGCGATTCCCAGCTCGCTGCTATAGCGGCGGAGGAAATCGCCGGTGTCGAGGCAATCGAAGCGCGTCGGGTCAAAGGTCCGGTTGAGCGATCGGCCCAGGAGCGGCTTGACGGCGGCGAACTTGATCGGCTGCGACCGGGCCAGCAGCGTCTGCAGCGCATGACGCACCTGAGCCAGGTCGGCGACGCTGTCGGCCTCGATTTCCTGGGCCGCCACCAGGTCCTCGAAGTATTCGAAGCGATCGCAGTAACGCTGGAAGACCGGCTTGGTGTGCCACATGACGCCGATGACGGCGACCTCGGCGCCGCGCCGCTTCAGCTCCAGCACCAACGGAATGAAGTCGGCGTCGCCGGTGACGAGGATGAACAGGTCCACGCCGGCCTGGTCGTTGAGCAGGGCGGTCGCGTCCATGGCCAGCCGCATGTCGCTGGCGTTTTTGTTGCCGCCGCCGGGGAAGCGGAACACCTGCACGGGTTCGATGCCCTTGTCCATGAGCAGGTTCGGCAGCTGCTGCAGGTAGTATTCTTTCGGCCCGCCCTCCTTGGTCATGCGCCAGACGTTGTAGTTGGCGTAAGCCCGCCGCACCGCCAGCCGCCGCTCGCCGGCCAGGTCCACCGCGAAGTTATAGAGCTTTTCCAGGTCCTCTTTGAAGGAATAAATGTGGGGCGCCGGCGTGCTGCAGACGTTTTCCTCGCGGCCCAGGAAGAAGTTCTCCAGGTCGATCAGCAAGATCGCATTCGTGCGCATCGGCTCTCCTGAATATCCCGAAAGGGCGCGTCGGCGAGGTTGGATCGCTTCCTTGGGTGATTATAGGAGCCTCGCCGCAACAATCGGAAAATCCGCTTGACGCGCTCCTACACCCTGTAGTAGGATCGTCGCTACAGGTTGTAGGAGGCTGCGGAGGACCAACGCCGTGGACGAGCGGCAGGCGCCGGTCAGCGAAGCCGAGTTGGACGTGCTCAAGACGCTGTGGGAGGTCGGGCCGGGGACGGTTCGCGCGGTCAACGCCGCCCTGCATGAGCGCGGCCGGCGCTGGGCCTATACCACCGTGCAGACGTTGTTGCAGCGGTTGGAGACCAAGGGTTACGTCGTCTGCGATCGGAGCGGCGCCGCTCATGTTTTCCAGGCGGCCGTTTCGCGCGAGGTGCTTGTCAGCCGGCGGCTGCGCGACCTGGCCGACCAGCTGTGCGGCGGCACGGCCTCGCCGCTGCTCCTGGCCCTCGTGGAAGACGGCCGACTGACCAGCGAGGATGTGCAGCAGCTGCGCCGCTTGCTCGACCGGCTCGATCCGCCCGGCCGTCGCTCGCGCTAGGACAGCGAACGCCTGGTTGCATCGGAGATTTCACCGCCCTGTTTTGGCGAAGGCGCACGTGCCATGTTTACGTGGCTGATCGTCCATACCGTCGTGACCGCGGCGATGGCCGTCCTCGTCGCGGCGGCGTGTCGCTTTTTCCGTCGCGGCCCCGCCGTGCGGCATCTGCTTTGGCTGATCGTGCTGCTCAAATTCCTGACGCCGCCGGTCGTCTCCTGGCCGTGGAGTCTGCCGCTGTACGCCTCAGCGCCGCGTCCGCCCTCGCCCTCGTCGGCGCCGGAAGCGGCGACGGCACAGGTGCGCACCATCATCATCGACGAGGAGCCGGCGACGGACATCGCCCCGTCGCTGCCGGACGCACCGCCGGCCGCTCCGGCCGCGCCGCCTGCCGCCGATCCACCAGCTCTTGCATCGGAACCTGCGGCCGCACCGGCGTTCTCATGGGATTGGCTGCCGACCGCGGCCGTTTGCTTGTGGATAGCCGGAGGCGCCGTCGTCGCGCTGCGGAACGCCGGTCGCATCTATCGTTGGCGTCGCCGGCTGGCGCGCGGCCTGCCGGCGCCGGAATCCCTGACGGAGTTGGTGCGCGAACTGGCGGAGACGATGGGAGTACGGCCGCCGCGGCTGGTAGTGCTGGCCGGCGTGGCGTCGCCGATGGTCTGGGGCTTCGGCGCCCCGCGGTTGATCTGGCCGCTCGGCCTGGAGGATCGGCTGCCGGCGGAAGGACAACGGGTCGTCCTGCTGCATGAACTGGCCCACCT
>DATKHW010000663.1:0-4948 GCA_035546275.1 Gemmataceae bacterium | reverse complement strand
GCTGATGAAGCTTCATCAGCCGGCTCACGCCGGCCGCTCGCCCGCTCCTCTTGACCGCCGCCGCTTCCGCGACGAAGAATAAGACAAATCCCGTCGCCCCGCCCGCCAGGCAACGCCGTTGAGGTCCCCGTCATGTCCGTCGCGGAGCGTCCGCAGCTGCGGCCCTATCTCGCCGCCTCTCCCGAAGATCCGAATCGGCGCCGTTTCATCGTCCACGATCTGCTCCGGCTCAACGGCGCCGCGCTGCGGCTGACCGCCCTGGAGCTGCGCTGGCTGCCCCTCTTCGACGGCGAGCGCACGCTGCGCGACATCCAGGCCGAGGCCATTCGCCAGGTGGACGGTCAGATCATTCCGCTGGAAGTGTTCACGCGGCTGGCGTCGGCGCTGGACGAGGCGCTGTTCCTCGAGGGGCCGCGCTACCGGGCGGCCGTGGACGATCCGGTGCGCCGGCCGTCCTGCATCGGCGCCTACGAGGCCGACCCCGACGCCCTGCGCCGCCAGATCGAGAAGCTCTTCACCGGACCCGGCGGCCCCGGATTGCCGCACGAAAGCCGGCCCGACGACGGCTTGCGGGCGCTGCTGGCGCCGCACATCGACTACGCCCGCGGCGGCCGCACCTACGCCTGGGGCTTCAAGGTGCTGGCCGAGCGGACGCCCGCCTCGCTGTTCGTCATCGTCGGCACCTCGCACTACTGCGGCCATCGCCGCTTCCAGCTGACGCGCAAGCACTTCAAAACGCCGCTCGGAATCGCCCACACCGACCAGGACTATATCGACCGGCTGGTCCAGCACTACGGCGACGGCCTGTTCAGCGACGAATTGATGGCCCACATGCCGGAGCATTCGATCGAGCTGGAAGTCGTCTTCTTGCAGTATCTCTTTGAGGGCAAAAGGCCGATCCGCATTGTGCCGCTGGTGGTCGGCTCGTTCGAGGACGCGGTGCATTCCGGCTCGGCGCCGATCGAGCGGGAGGAAGTGCGGCGGATGGCGGAGGCGCTGCGGGCGGTGGAGCGCGAGACGAAGGAGCCGATCTGCTACATCGTCAGCGGCGACCTGGCCCACATCGGCCCGAAGTTCGGCGACTACATCGCCGTCCACGACTCGCAGCTGGCCCACAGCCGCCAACAGGACCACGCCATTTTGCGGCAAGCGGTCGCGGCCGACCCGGCCGGCTACTTCCGCGTCATCGCCGAGGAAGGCGACAGCCGCCGCATCTGCGGCCTGCCGCCGACGTACACGGTGCTGGAGGCGCTGCGTCCAAGCTCTGGGCAGCTGCTGCACTACGACCAATACGTCCATCCGCGCGGCGACGAGAGCGTCAGCTTCGCCAGCGTGGCGTTTTATCGCTGATTCCCGCGCGAACCTTCGCCGTCCCCCATCCATCTGCATGACGGACAGGCGACGTCAATCGCCTTCTCAGGAGGTCGGATAAGGGTCAGTCCACCGGCTTTGGAAGCCGGGCGGTGCGGGTTCGACTCCCGCCCTCCTGACTCCCCCCACCCTGCCCTCCCCCCACGAGTGGGGGGAGGGCAGGGTGGGGGCTACGGAAGGGCCGGCCCATCGGTGCGGGCGACCGTCTCGAAAACGGATCGGCGGCGACGCCTTGAGGGTTCGACTCCCTCCCTTTCCGCTCGCTTGGAATGCTCGGGGGTCCGCTAACGGCAGGCGAGCCGGCTTTGAACCGGTCAATGAAGGTTCGATTCCTTCTCCCCGAACTGCCTGAGAGGCACTCACAAAAAGGCGGCTGGAACTGTGATTTTAGAGTTCCAGCCGCCTTTTTGTGAGTGCCTCTAAACGCCCTCCGTGGACTCTTCCAAAGACAGAGCCGGCGGGTGCAAGACGGCGGTCGGCTGTTCACGGCCCGACGCCGCGGTCGTGAAGAAACGGCCGGTCTGCCGGTCGTGGCTGGCCGAGAAGTCGCAGGCGGTGCAGTAGTATTCGACGCGGCCGCCCCAATCCGAACGGAAAACGCAGTGCCGGCCGTGGCAGCAGGGACATCCCTGGTGCTCATAGAGCTGACAGTGCTCCGCCGCCTCGAACCATTGCTTGGGCGTCCAATCGCCGTCGGGCCTCATCGCCTCACGTCTCCTGGATGCACTTACTGTTGCGAGTCGCGCTGAACAATCCTAGCATAATTCCTACCGCCGCGGCCTCCGTTCCCCCATCATGGGCGGCCTTCCATGCGCTGGCGCATCCGCTCTCAGCTTCTGCTGCCGCTCTTGACGCTCCTGTTGGGCGTCGTCGGCGTCAGCGTCCTGACGGCCGTGGCGTCGGCCGGCCGCGCCCGGCAGCAGATCGAGTCCCGGCTGCGGGGCGTGGGTCAAACGCTCAGCTTCGAGCAGGGCACTTTTTCGCTGAACAAGCCGGTCCTGACCATGATGAGCGGCATGTCCGGCGCCGAGTTCCTGCTCGTTTCTCCAGAGGGCGAGGGCCCCAGCACGCTGGGCGAAGGCCCCATCCATTTGCCGCCCGGCGAAACCATCTGCGACGACTGGCGTGACCTCCATCTCGGTCCGCCCGTGGCCGTCCACGGCCGAACCTATTTCTGCAGCGGCCTGCGCCTGCCGGGCAACGGTCAAGTCATCTACATCTTCTATCCCGAATCGCTATGGCAAGACGCGCTCTGGGAGGCGGTCTGGCCGTCGCTGGTTTTGGGAGGTTCGATGGGCTTGGCGTCGCTGGTCTTGGCGGTCGGGCTGGGCCAGCGGCTGAGTCGGCGCTTGCAGGCCCTGGAACGGCGGACCCGTCTGATCGCAGCCGGCGATTTCAGTCCGATGCCGTTGCCGGGGCGCAACGACGAAATCCGCGATCTCACGCGCTCGGTGAATGAGATGGCGCAGAAGCTCGCGCAGTTCCAAGAAACGGCCAGACGGACGGAAAGATTTCGCCTGTTGGGCCAGGTGAGCGGCGGTCTGGCGCATCAGCTGCGGAACGGGCTTACAGGCGCCCGGCTAGCCGTGCAGCTGTTTGAACGCGAGTGCGCTGGACGGGTGGACACGGCCGCGCTGGACGTGGCGCTGCGGCAGCTGACGTTGTTGGAGACGCACCTGAAGCGCTTCCTCGATTTGGGCCGACAGGGTCCGTCGCGGACGACGCCGTGTTCGCTGCCGGCGCTGGTGGGCGAGGCGGTGGAACTGCTGCGGCCGCAGTGCAAACACGCGGGCATCGAGCTTCGCTGGAAGCCGCCGACGGGGGATGCCGTGGTGAACGGCGACGCGGGCCAGCTGGGCCAGCTGATCTTGAACGTGCTGGGCAACGCCGTGGAAGCGGCGGGGCCGGGCGGCGATGTAGTGGTGCGGTTGGAATCGGGGGCGACGTGCGTGCTGGAAATATCCGATTCCGGGGCGGGGCCGCCGCCGGAGGTAGCGGAGCGGTTGTTCGAGCCGTTTGTGACGGGCAAGCCGGAGGGCGTGGGGCTGGGACTGGCGGTGGCGCGGCAGATCGCCGAGGCGCATGGCGGGCGCATAGCCTGGCGGCGCGAAGCCGGACGCACGGTGTTCCGGATCGAGCTAGCCGCCGCCTTCGGTCAATGACCGCTGTTCCAGATTTTCAGCAACTCCGGCGAGCCGCGGTGGCCGATCCCATTCTCGTCAAGGATCTCCTCCGTCGCTTTCTCCATCTCCTTGCGATCGAAGACCAGGACCTCGCTCAAGTCCTCCGCGAAATGGAAGGTCAAGAAGTCGTCCTTGCAATCCCGTATCGTCTCCACCAGGTGACGCAGGTTCTTGATCTTGACCCCGTTTACATCCTTGACGACTTTTCCAATCGGGTCGTTATAGCCCTTGGCGATCTTGTAGGCGAACAGCGGCGCCGTGACGACGACCAGCTCCTCGCCGGGGAAACGGACGCGGTCGAAGCCCCGGGCGATCATCGGGCTGTTGCCGCCGTAGAGCCCGGGATTGAGGTCGAAGTACGTCGGGATCGCGTCTTCGCGCACCGGCGCGAAAACGAGTGGGCCGTGGATGAAGTAGGGCAACGGCTCGCCGTCGTAGCCGCGGATCAGGAGGTTGTCCCTCGCAGCGACCGGCAGCGACAGCTTGACCGCCTGGCCGTCGCGCAGAATGGTCGCCGGCACGACGCCGTCGCGGGCCGCCAGGGGAACGGCCGCCTCGAAGGGGGCGAGCAAGTCGTTCTTCAACCGGACCATGCCCGCGTTGTCGATGTCGTAATCGCCGATGCGGGTCAAGACGTCGTTCTCATGGAACGGCGAGTCGGCGCCGGGGTGCGCCGGGGGATGGACGAGCAGCCCCTTGACGCCCTTGTCCAGCTTCAGCGATCGCCGCAGGGCCTCGTTCTCCAGCTTCTGAAAGGCGGCGCCCGTGGTCTCGATCGGCCTGGCTTCGGACCGGCCGTCCTTGATGTGATCGAGGAAATACGTCACTTCCTCACAGGGGATGATATAGCCGATGTTCTCGCCGCCGTTGAGCCGGCTGTAAACCAGGCCGACCATCTTGCCGTCCACGACGGCCGGGCCGCCGCTGTTGCCCGGGTTGATGGCCGCACTGACCTGGACGACGGGTCCGGGGCGCTGGCTGGGATACATGACGAATCCGACGCGCGAGACGACGCCCTTGGTGACGGAGAGGTCGTCGCCGCCCACGGGGAAGCCGTAGACGGCCACGCCGTCCTGCACCTTGGGCAGCGCCTTGGACAGCGGCAGGGCCGGCCGTTTCTTGAAGAGGTCGTCGTCGGCGACGGTCAGCACGGCCAAATCGACGTCCACGCCGACGCCCGCCGTCTTGGCCTCGATCTTGTCGGCCCCCGGCCGCGGCTGTATGGACACCTCCGTGGCGAAGCGAACCACGTGGGCGTTGGTCAGAATTCTCTTGCCCTCAATGACCACCCCGGAACCGGAGACCTCAACGGGGTCGCCCTTGGCCCAGGGTTTGAGTGGGTCCGGGTAGCGAATCGTGGCTATGACCTTGACGACCGAATCCTCTGGTTCGGC
>DATKHW010000662.1:0-4899 GCA_035546275.1 Gemmataceae bacterium | reverse complement strand
GCGCTGACGCCGCGCCGCTCGCCCCCAATCAATTCACGCCGTCCACCGGAGCGGGCTGCAGCGTCGCCGCTTGGCGCATCGATTCCGCCGCCTCGCGCGTCAGCCGTTCGCTTAGCTCCTTAAGGCCGGCCAACTCACTGGAACTAACCGGCGAGAAGCCGGATTTTTCCGCGACCAGAAGGTTGAGCAACATGCCCAACATGCCGCCGGATCCGGCGGCCTGACCGTCGCCGCCGGCCACGAACACGCGCTCCGGCACCAGCGGTTGGCTGCTCTTCGTGAGTTGTTCCGCCACGATCGCCAGGGCGTACAGCCGTGGGTCGCCGTACGATGCAACCTTGCGCAGCAGCACCGACGCCTCGGACAGACCGATCTGCATCACGCGCTGGGCCTCGCCGCGGCCGGCCAAGACGCGCTGCTTGCTGTCGGCCTCGGCCGTCAGCACCGTCTGCTCCGCCTGCCGGCGAGAACGGGCCAACTCGGCGTCGGCCGCCACCACAACCGTCTGGGCCTGCCGCCGCGACCGCTCCAGCTCGGCCTCCGCGTTGACGATGGTCTGCTCGGCCGCCTTGCGGGCGCGGGCCAAATCCGCTTCGCCCTGGCTCTCGGCGATCTGCGCCTGGACGCGCGCGTTGGTCAGCTGCGTCTGCATCGCCGACTGGGCCTGCGCCTCGTTCAGCGTCCGCAGCTTCTCGGCCGCCGTCTTCTGGCGTTCGTAGGTTTCCAGCTGCTCGATGGACAGCTGCCGGATGCGCAGCTGCTCCAAGAGCGTCTCGATCTTGCCGCCGGCCTCCGCCGTGTCCGGCTTGCCGATCAGCACATCCACACATTCAATGTCGAAATCGTGGAATTTCCGCTTCAGCTCCTCGCGCGCCTCCGCCTGGATGGTGTCGCGCTGGTGCAGCAGCTCCAGCATGGTCTTTTTGTGGGCGATGTCGCGGAAGTAGGCGCTCAGCATGGGGTCGAGCGTCTGGGTAATCAGCTTTTTGACATCGCCGAAGCGCTGAATGACGCTCGGCGCCCGCTGGTAGTCGATGTGGACGACCATCGACAGCGGCAGCATCGGCTCGTAGGCGTCCTTGGTCACGAGGTCGATCGACCGCAGCGTCTCGTCGTAGCGGTGCGACTCGGACTTGCCGGTGATCCAGTGCAGGACGAAGTTGGTTGTCGGCACGAGGATGACGTTGCCGGCGTACGTGTTGAACGGGTACTTGCCGGGTCCAAGAGGCCGTTCCCAGACGCCGCGCTCGCCCTCGGCGACGCGCTCGCCGTGGCGGAAGGCGTCGCCGGAGAGGTCGCGGCCGGCCTTGCCGTGGTAGCTGACGACGACGCCGACGTAGCCGAGCGGCACGACGGTCTTGGCCGTGATCTCGACGGTGGCGAACCAGCGGTTGATGAAGTAGGTGCCGTCGGTGAGCGGCACGTACTGCCGGCCGCGCCGTCCGCCGGACCGCAGGAAAGCCTCGGGATCCTGGAAGTTGTTGTGGTAGTTCGGGTCGGTCGGGTCGATGCCGACGGCCGGGGCGATTATCTCGCCGGGTTGCAGGGACGGGCCGTCCTGCACGGAGACGATGGCGATGCTGTCCACGTTGATTGTGGCGTCGGGTTTGATCGGGTCGGCGGTCTTGACGGGGCCGCCGACGACCACGGGGCTGAAGCCGTCGATCTCGGCGAGTTGCTGCTGCCAGGAGGCGACGACCTCAGCCTCGCGCGTGCCGGCCGCGTGGGGCAGCCGGTAGACGGCGTCCTCGGTGATGACGACGAACAGGGCCGGGTTGATGGCATAGACGCCCTCGCGGAGGATGGCGCGCTGCCGGCCGCGCTGGCCGCGGACGCCTTCCTGGGCTTCGCCGAGGAAGGCATGGGCGTCCTGGAAGTTGTTGCACGGCACGACGTGGGCCAGCGTCTGGCTGGGCGGCAGCGGTTCGCCGTCGCGCGCGTAGACGTAGCCGATCTTGCCTTGGGGAATGGTGACAAGCGGGACTCTGTGGACCCGGTATTGCCAGCGCCACAAACCAAAATGCAGGCCCCCGCGGAGGAGATCGGCCTGGAAGCCGGCCTCCCCGTTGAGCGCGATGATGCTGCCTTCCGGCACCGAGCCTTTGCTCGACCAAAGCTTCTCGACGACGCCGACCTGCTGGTTCGGAATGGAGCGGAGCGTCAACCAGTAGATCAGCAGCGCCACGAACAGCGCAAGGCCGACGCCGGCGGCCGCCCAGAAGACGAGGATGTCAGGAGAGGCGGGCATGGATAGTTGCACCTCTGGGCGAGCGGGACGCGAGACGGGGCGCCGCACCAAGGGCGGCGACGAAAGCACCCTTTCCCATCCAGCGCGGAGAGCGCACGCCCCGCCGCAGGGCGGCGAGGTGTTCCCCGGCGACCGCGCCGGGGAGCTGGATCGGTCTCTCTATAAGTGTAATTCTACGTCGGACTGAGATTCTTGCAAAAGAACGGTGGTGGACGGATGAACATACCCTGATGACTACCGTTCCGTGCTCAGCGGATTTTCCGCGAACACCCATTCGCCCACCGGCCGTCCGCCGATCAGATGCTCCAGGACAAACTGTGGAATGCGCTCCGCGGTCATGCCGTGATACCACGTCCCCTCTGGATAGACAACCATCGTCGGCCCGTGGACGCAGATGCGCAGACAGCCGACCTTGGTCCGGTAACAGGCGTGCGGGCCGGCGCCGAGGTTGTGTTCCTTGATCTGCTTCTTGAGCTCCTCCCACGCGGCCAGACCGTCCTCCGGCATGCAACAGTTCGGGCCGGTGCAGAGGAAAACATGCTTATGGTAAGACCCCACGCCGAGCTTCGCCGCGATTGTTTCGAGTTCCTGACGTTTATCGGACATGCGTCCTCCGGTTCAGGCGTTAAGCGGCTGTGGCGCCGAGGGCGTCGAGCATGGCCTGCACCAGGGCGGGGCCGGACGCGGCGCTGAACGGAAACTGATCCTTGAAGCGCGGCGACTGCCAGGCGCCGTAGCTGCGGCGCTCCACGTCGTGAGCGTCCGGGACGTAGCCGATCGAGTCGTTAGCGTAGCCGGCGATCATCAGATCGTCGTGCGGCCAGCGCCGGCGCAGATCGAGTGCCAACGTCGTGTACAATTCTGATCCGTTGGCGATGAGCCAGGCGTCGCCGATCCGCAGTGCCTGCACTTGCGTCGTCAGAAATTCAGGCCGCGTCTCCAGATGATCCAGCGCGGCGTCGCTCCATTCTATGATGAACCGCGACACGGCTTGCACCGTCTTACCGACGTCGCCGCCGTAGCGCTCCGGCAGCTTGGCGGGATGGTTGACGATCACGCGGGCGAAGCCGTCCAGCCAGCCGGTCGTGTCGCCGGTGCGGAGGCGGTGTTCGGCCTCTTCGCGGTCGCACAGGACGTCGGCCCGGTCCCAGCGCTTCGTAGGCAGGACGGCTGGCAGGACCGCGGCGCCGACCTGTGGCGCCTCGACTGGCCGCGCCGAGGTGAAGGCCTGGATCGCTGCGGCCCCCACGGCGCGCCCCGGTTCTTGGCACACGGCTGGTTCGTGCCAGCCGGCGGCGAAGTTCACGTCGCCGCATGATCCCTGGAGGAAAAACGCCGTGACGCCGGGAGCAGCCCTCTCCAAAATGTCCGTCGCCTGGCCCGGCCAGTCGCGGCTCAGATCGGCAGCGCCCAGGCTCATCATCACGACCGGATGCGCCTGGAAGTTGATCGCGGCGGCCAGAGCACGACCCTCGGCGTCGTCCACGCGCCAGACGCTCAGCCGCGAGTCAACCGGCCCGTTTTCGCGCGTGCGGTTGATGGTCCAGCCGACGACCTCCGCCTTGCCGACGCGCAGCGCCGCCGGCCGCCGCTGCTCCCACGCCAGCACCACCGCCGTCGCCGCCTGTCGGGCGGCCCATGCCGTATATGCAGGATCGACTTCGCCGCCCCCGCGGATGAACGCCGCCGTCGGCGTGTTGTGGCTGTGCGAGCAGGCGACGCAGATCGCTTCCGGGCGAATCCCGGTGTGCCGCGCCGCCTCGCGCCGCACAGCCGTGGTGAATTCGGCGTCGAGGTACATGAGATCGACGGCGACAATCGCAGCGGAACGTGCGCCGTCGTCGAGAACGAGGGCTGTCGCGGCAGTGTGATCGCGGACGCGCCGCCACACGCGGCCAAGGTAGTATCCCCATCCGGCCAACTCGACGCCTGGCGGCGGCGTTAGACCTGTGCGCGCAACCCCGCTCTGAAACATTGCGTCCCCCTCACACATTCGCCGGCTTCATCGCCAGCCGCACGCGGCGCAGCGCTTCGCCGAAGACTAGCACGGACGCGGTCCCCGCCAGGATGCAGATCCAATCCAGAAAGCGCAGCGGTTCCACGCTGAATACCACGCCGACGAACGGCACGCTAATGATAAGCACTTGCACCAGGGCCGTTGTGCCAGCGATGGCCAGGAACGCACGGTTCTTGAAGAGGCCGCTGAAGCCGCTCATGTCCGGCGTCAGCGAACGGGCGTTGATCTGGTTCCACACCTGGAAGAAGACGTAAACGGTGAAGAATATACTGACTTGACGGATATTGAGAGGGCTGAGTTCCCATCCCTCCGGATTCGGCCCACTGCCGCCCGCGAACCAGCGGAAATTCTCCATGCCGATAAGCAGGACGAGCATCACCACGACGAAGAACGCCGCTGTGCCGAAAATCGTCGCCAGCATTGGTTTCGTCAGGATGTTTTCGTCCCGGCGCTTCGGCGGCAACCGCATAACCCCCTCGCGCGGCGGCTCGGAGCAGAGCGCGATCGAAGCGAACGTGTCCATGATGACGTTGATCCACAGCAATTGCAGCACGGTGAACGGCGGCCGGACGCCGAAAAACGGACCTAAGAAGGCGATGGTCAGGGCGCTGACGTTGATCGTCAGCTGGAACTG
>DATKHW010000661.1:0-3164 GCA_035546275.1 Gemmataceae bacterium | reverse complement strand
ATGGCGCGCGGATTTTCACGGTCGGCGGCTTCGTGAGCCGGCCGGACCGCACCAATTTCTATCTCGGTTTCCGCGAGATCGACCCGATCAACAGCAAGGCGATCACGGCTTCGGTGACGTACATCCTCAGTCCGAAATACGCCCTGACGGCCAGCAGCACGTACGATTTCGGCAACAGCGGAGCGCTTTCCAACTCCGTGATGTTCACGCGCATGGGCAAGGATTTGCAAGTGACGGTCGGTTTCACGTTCAACGCCCTGACGGACAGCTTCGGCGCGGTGTTCCAGGTCGTTCCGAATCTGCTGCCGGCCAACCGGGCTGGTCCGCTTGCCGCTTTGGGATCGGGCGGCATGCTAGGACATTGACGCGGCCTGCTTGAGGGGAACCGATGACTGGTACGGAACCATCGGCGGCCTTCTTCTCGGAGCCCGTGGCGCCCCAGAAGCGCCGACGGCCCTGGCGCGCCAAGTTCGGCGACGCCTTCCGCGGCCTCAAGCGGGGCGTGCGCGGCCAATCCAGCTTCTTCGTTCACTTCTTCGCCGCGGCTCTAGTCACAGCGGCCGGCTTTGTCTTGCACTGCGTCCCGTGGGAGTGGTGCGCCCTGGTCGGCTGCATCGGCTTTGTCCTGACGGCTGAGCTTTTCAATAGCGCCGTCGAGACGCTGTTCCGCGGTCTGGACGCCGAAACCCGCGAACGCGCCTGGCCCACCCTCGACATTTCCGCCGGCGCCGTCCTATTGGCCAGCCTCACTGCCGTCGTCGTCGGTCTGCTGATCTTCCTGCCCAAGGTGGCCGCTTTGCTCGGCATCCAATAAAGAGTCCGTTGTCCGCCGTCCGTCGTCCGTTGCGGGCCGCGGGCGCCATTTTCACACCGACCCCGCGGCCAATCCGCGAGCGGGTACGGCCGAAGACCACCCTGGACAACGGACCACGGACCACGGACATGAGCGCCGACCCCGCCGTCCTCGACTGGCTCAAGACGAATCACGACTGCCTCGTCAGCGACCTGGCCGCGCTGGTTAAGATTCCGAGCATCAGCAACGACGGCGAGCACCAGCCGCAGATCGATCAGACCGCGGAACTCACGTGCGAGCAGATGCGGCGGGCCGGCTTGCAGAATGTGGCCGTCCTGCGCACCGGCGCGTCCAACCCCTATGCCTACGGCGAATGGCTTGGCGCGCCGGGCAAGCCGACCGTCTTCCTGTACGCCCACCACGACGTGCAGCCAGTCAACGACGTGGGCGAGGTCAAATGGCAGTCCGACCCGTGGACGCTGACGCGCCGCGACGGCCGGCTCTACGGCCGCGGCGCCGCCGACGACAAGGGAGCGATCACCGCCCAGCTCGGCGCCGTGTCGGCCTACCTCCAGACCAAGAAGACGCTGCCGGTAAACATCAAGATGCTCGTCGAAGGCGAAGAGGAGGTCGGGTCCTCGAATCTGCTCGGCTTCTTCGCGGAACACAAGAAGCGCATCCAGTCCGACGTGATCGTCGTTTGCGACACCGGCAACATCGAAACCGGGCTGCCCAGCATCACCTATTCGCTGCGCGGGATTGTGGCGGCGCAGGTGGACGTCCAGAGCGCTCGCACGCCGGTTCACAGCGGCGTGGCCGGGGGCGCGTTGGCCGACGCTGCATTGGCGCTGGATGTAATCCTGGCCCGGCTCTATTGGAAGAGCGGCCGCGTGCCGATTCCGCACTTTTACGACAAGGTTCGTCCCCTGACCGAAGCGGAGCGGCGGGAGATCCGGTCGCTGCCCGGCGACGAGGAGAAATGGCGGGCCGACTGCGGCGTGCTGCCCGGCGTGCGCTTCGCCTTGCCGCCCGGCGTCGGCCCCAATGAGCAGACATGGCGGCAGCCGGCCGTGACGATCATCGCCCAGGAAGCCAGCTCCATCAAAAACGCGTCGAACCAGGTCTTGCCCAAGGCGTCGGCGATCGTCAGCTGCCGGATCGTGCCGGACCAGGAGCCGGCCGAGGTGTACGCGGGGCTGAAGACGCTCTTGACGGAAGATCCGCCGTGGGGCGTTCAAGTGTCGGTGAAGGACTTGGGCGCGGTCAAATGGTGGATGACCGATCCGACCGGGCCGGCCTTCGAAGCAGCGGCGGCGGCGATGCGCAGCGGTTTCGGCAAGGCGCCCGCCAAGATCGGCTGTGGCGGGACGATCGGCTTCGTCGGCCCGCTGGCGGACCTGCTCGGCGGCGCCCCGGCGCTGCTTTTGGGCATCGAGGACCCACGCGGCAACGCGCATGCTCCGAACGAGAGTTTGGTAGAGGAAGACTGGAAAAATCTGATGCGCTCGCTGGCGCATCTGTTCGCCAACCTGGCCGATCTGCCCCCTCACCCTGCCCTCTCCCCCACGGTGGGGGAGAGGGCAGGGTGAGGGGGCGGCAAGGTGAAGCACCTCCTGACGTACTCCGCCGCACTGATCCCCCTGTCCCCGATTGGATGGGGCCGCCATGAACAAAGACGACGTCGCTGCCGCTCTGGATGAGATCGGCACGCTGCTGGAAATCCAGGGCGAAAACGCCTTCCGCTGCAACGCCTATCACAATGCCGCGCGCGCCGTCGGGCAGATCGAAGGCGATTTCGCCGAGATCGTCAAGGCTGGCAAGCTCACCGACATTCGCGGCGTCGGCGACACGCTGCGCGACAAGATCACCATGCTCGTCACGACGGGCAAGCTGCCGTTCCTAGACGATCTGCGCGCCAAGACGCCGCCTGGGCTGCTGCAAATGCTGCGCGTCGGCGGCCTGGGGCCGAAGAAGGTCAAGGCCCTCTACGACCAGCTCGGCGTGGACGATCTCGACAAGCTCAAGGCCGCCTGCGAGGCCGGCCGCGTCGCCCAGCTCAAGGGCTTCGGCGCCAAGACGCAACAAAAGATCCTCGAAAGCGTCGAATTTCTAAAAAGCACGGCCGACCGCGTGCGCATCGACCAGGCCGAGGCCGCCGCCCAGTCCCTGCTGGACGGCCTGCGCGACGCGCCGGGCATTCGCCGCCTGGAGGTGTGCGGCAGCCTTCGGCGGCGCAGGGAAACGATAAAAGATATCGACATTCTTGTCTGTTCCGATGATGCCGGACCGATCATGGAACGGTTCGTCCACTTGCCCGGGGTCGCGCAGGTGCTCGGCCGCGGCGACACCAAGGCCAGCGTCAACATGGCCG
>DATKHW010000660.1:0-7935 GCA_035546275.1 Gemmataceae bacterium | reverse complement strand
CCGCACCCGTCGCCTGGTCGGGCCCGCCAAACGTCGCGCCGGAGGAGTGGGTCGAACTCGCAGGCTCGACGCAGCCGCTCCCCGGCGCCGTGGCCCGCGTCGCCGCCCCCATCGACGGGCGCATCGACGGTCTGCTGCAATTCGCAGCTCGCGATTGGCAGTTCGTCAACCTGCGCGAAGGCGATGAGGTGAAGGCGAACGCCCCCATCGCTCGCCTCGACGATCGCATCGCTCTCCTCAATCTCGAGAAGGCCGAGGCGGCCCTGGGTTCCGCCCGCAGCGCCCTCAATCTCGCCAACGCACAACTGGCCAGCCAGCAAGAACTCCAGAAGAAAAGCCCCGCCCTCGTCCCGGACATCCAGATCAAAACCGCGCAGGCGGCCGCTGAGGACGCTCAGGCCAAGCAAACGGCCGCTGAAAAGGACGTGGCCACGCTCAAGGCCCAGCTTGGCTTCTGCACGCTGCGGGCGCCGATCCACGGCCGACTGGGGCGCGTCATGGCGACGATCGGCCAGCCGGTGACCGCCGGCGCCGAAGTCGCGGAAATAATCAACATCGAAGACGAAATCGACGTGCTTTGCTTCGTGTCCCAGCACGACGCGGCTTCATTGCAGGTCGGCCAGCCGGCGGACCTGGGCGGTTTTGATCCGTGGCCCGGCGAAATCCGCACGGACGAGCAGGACGGCTCCGTCGTCTATGTATCGGACAAAGCGGAGCCGGAATCGGGCTGCTTCGTGGTGAAAGTTCGATTTCACAACAGCAGCCCGCATCCGCACCTGCGCGGCGACATCGTGCAGCGCGTGCGCGTTCAGACCCGGACGAGCGAACAGGCGGCGGACCTATTGGGAGAAAAGGGCGTGGTGCTGCAGGAACAATGGCTGATCGAGGACCACGACCCGCCGAGTGTGGTCATTGTGGAAGACATCAAGATCGGCAAGGACGACGAGGGCAAGCCTCAGGAAACCGGGACCGCGAAGCGCCTTAGCGCAACAGTCGTGGTCCGAGACCGGCTCCACAAGCTCGTCGGCGTCACGGCTCTGATGGATGAGGACAGGAAGGCCTATCCGGGGCCGCTCGATAAGCTGAAGTTTGTGACAAAGGGGGCGCAGGGATTGGAGACGGGCGATCCCGTGCGGCTGCAAGCGAAGGAAGAGGACTAAGCAGAAAGGCGCGTCATGCATCTGAAATGGCTTCCATGCGGTGCGGCGGTGCTGGCCGTTCTGGCGGCCGATCCGCCCGCCGATCCGCCCAAGAAGCTGGACGCCGATGGCGTACCGAACCTGATTCGTCTGAACGACCGCATCTATCAGGGCGGCATGCCGCAGGGCGACGCCGGCTTCGCGTCGCTGGAGAAACTGGGCGTCAAGACAGTAATCTCGGTGGACGGCGCCCGGCCCGACCTGGAGGACGCACACAAGCACGGCATTCGCTATGTTCACTTGCCGATGGGTTACGACGGGATGACGCGCGAGCAGGCGCTGAAAGTGGCCAGGGCGGTACGCGACCTGCCCGGTCCCGTCTACATCCACTGCCATAAGGGGACGCAGCGCGGACCGACTGCGGCGGCCGTGGCGCGCCTGTTCCTCGACGACGGATGCAGCGTCGAGCAGGCGCTGGAAGGAATGAAGCTGGCCGGATTCGAGCCGCGCTACACCGGCTTGTGGGCCGCTCCCAAGGACCTGAAACGTCCCACGGCGAAGGAGATCGACGAGGTCGCCGCCGATTTCCCGGAAGCCGCTCCGCCGCCCGGCCTGACGGCGATGATGGTGCAGGTGAACGATGCTTTTGAGAACATTCAGGCGATTCGCAAGGCGGAGTGGAAAACTCCGAAAGACCGCCCCGACCTCGATCCGCCGCATGAAGCCTTGCTGCTTGAGGAGCATTTCAAGGAACTGCAGCGGTCGCCCAAGACGGCGGACCGGCCCGACGATTTCCGCGCCCGGTTGGTCGACGCCGAGGCGGACGCATTGGCGCTGGAGGCCGCGCTGCGCGTCGCCAAGGACGGGACCGTCGACGCGCCCAAGGTCGAGGACGCCTACAAGCGGATGGACGCCGCCTGCCTGAAGTGCCATGCGATCTACCGGGACGTGCCGCACCCGTGAACGGCGCCTCGCGCAAGAGGATCGGCGATGTTCAGCCTAGTCTCCAAGGTCCGCCCCTTTTTCTGGCCGCTGCTGCTGGCGACGCTGATGCTCAGCGCCGCCGGCGTCTACTGCGCCTTTCTCATGCCCAGCGGCGTTTACCCGGAAGTGAATTTCCCGCGCATCACCGTCGTCGCGAAGGCACCGGGCCTCGACCTGACGACACAGGACCTGAAAGTGACGCGGCCGCTGGAGGAAGCGCTGGCCACCGTCATCGGCGTCTCCGAGGTCCGCTCCAAGACGCAGCGCGCCGCCACCGAGTTGTCCATTACTTGCTCGCCTGGAACCGACATGAATCGGGCGCTGGAGGCCGTATGGAACCACATCGGCGCCGTGCGGTCCGACTTGCCGCCCGACGTCGGTTTCACGGTCGAGCAGATGACGCCGTCCATCGACCCAATCATGGCGATCGCCTTGACCGGCGGCGACGACCCGGCGCAGCTCCGCGAGTATGCTTACTACCAGCTGGCGCCGCGCCTCAAGACCATCTCGGACATCTACCGCGTCGAGGTAAGCGGCGGCGATGTGCGCGAGATCGAGGTGATCGTCCGGCCGGAGGACCTCCTCGCACACGGCTTGTCGGCCGCGGATCTCGCCGACCAGATCGGCCAGACGAGCTTGCTCCAACCGATCGGCCAAGTCCACGGACCCCCACTCGGGTATCAGCTCTTGATCGACAATCAGGCGCGCACCGTCCGTCAGATCGAGGACCTCAAGCTCACGGTGAAAGGCGACCGAACCGTCCGCGTCGCCGACGTGGCGGACGTGCGCGTGCTGCACGCGGACCAAGTGCAGTCGATCGGCTACGCCAAGAAGCCGGCGGTGGCCGTCAGCGTCTTCCGGCGCGTCGGCGGCAACACGGTCAACATTTCGCGCAGCGTGCATGATCTGATTGACAAAGACGGCTTGACGCTCGCGCCGGGCGATCCGCACAAAAAGGCGCCGCGCAACATCCAGGCGACATTCGGCTACGACCAATCGACGTTCGTCGAAGCGTCGGTCGGCAATGTGCGCGACGCCATTGTGGTCGGCGGCGTGTTCAGCGTCCTGATCTTGCTGCTCTTCCTTCGCAGCTGGCGCGCGACCCTGATCTCCGCGCTGGCCATTCCGACGACGCTGGCGATCACTTTCCTCTTCCTTTATTGGAGCGGCGAAACGCTCAACCTGATGTCGCTCGGCGGCTTGGCCGTGGCGATCGGCCTCATCATTGACGACACCGTCGTGGTCGTGGAAAACATCTCGCGCCATCTGACGCCCGGCGGCTCCCCCGCACACCCAACCCCTTTCCCGCCCGGGGAGAGGGGCACGGGTGACGGCGCCGCCGACCCCGTCGATGCGGCGTCGAAGGAGATCACCGGCGCCGTCATCGGCTCGACGCTGACCACGGTGCTGGTCTTTGTGCCGTTGGCGTTCATCGTCGGCGTCTACGGGCAATTCTTTGCTTCGCTCAGCTGGTCGCTGTGCATCGCCGTACTCGTGTCGATGGTGGTCAGCCTGACGATCGTGCCGGTCTGCGCCGCTAAGTTCCTCGCCGGTCGGCCAATGCCGCAGCCGGGGCCGATCTATCGGTTCCTCGCTTGGCTCTACGACGGATTGCTCACTTTCGTCCTCCGCTGGCCGTGGGCGACCATCGTGGTGTCGCTGGCCGCAATTGGCGCCGGCGTGATTCTCTACACGGGCATCCCCAACCCCAATCAGCAGCGACTGGCCGGCCAACCGCCCCCGCCGCCCTTGGTCAAGGGCCTGGAAACCGGGCTTCTGCCCGCGATGGACGAGGGTGCCTTCACCGTCGATTATTTCGCGCCGGCGGGCGCGCCGCTGGAGGACACCGTCGCCCGCGCGCAGGTCATTGAAGTCATCCTCATGGAAAACCCGGACGTGAAAGCCTTCGTCCGACGATCGGGGACCGAAATGGGCGTGTACGCCACCCAGGCCAACAAGGGCGACATCCAGGTGGCGCTGCGGTCGGCCGAGGACGATCCGATCAGCCTGCTCACCAAGCCAGTGCGGCCCCCATTGGAAAAGATCAAAGCAGATCTGGAAAAGCAGGGCAAAGAATGGAATGAACAGGAGAAAGAAAGTATCCGAAAGAAGTACCGCCGCCGTTCGACGGACGACGTCATGGACGAGATCGACGACGCGATCAAGGATCATTTCGGCGAACACCAGCTGGAGCATGAGCTGACCCAGATCATGCAGGACGAGCTGAGCGACCTCGCCGGCGCAAGCAAACCGATCGAGGTCCGCATCTACGGCTCCGACCAGGCAGTGTTGCGGCAGCTGGCCGAGCAAGTCAAAGATCGGCTCGACAAGAACGGCGCGGGCCACGGCCTGACCGGCGTCACCAGCACTGTCACGTCTAGCAACGCCGACCTGCCGATCGAGGTGGACCAGCAGGCCGCCAGCCGCGTGGGGCTGACGCCGGAGGCGATTCGGCGGCAGATGGCGGCGATGTTCTCCGGCCAAGTCGCGGCGGAGGCGCCGGAGTCATCGGTGCGCATCACCGACGTGCGGGTGCGCTATCCCGACGCGCTGCGCTTCGGCCCGGACCGGTTCAGCCCCTCGCTGGCGCTGCAGCAGTGGGTGCTGCTGCCCGAGGGCAAGACGCCGCCGCCCGGCGTGCCGCAAGGGCCGGGCCGCAGCGTGCCGCTGTCCGCCGTGGCCCACGTGACGCCGACGCGGACGCCGATGGAGCAGTGGCGCGAGAACCAGCAGCCGGCCGCCTTTGTCACGGCGGAACTGAACGAGCAGGAGGCCGATCTCGGCACGGTGGCGGCCAACGTGCCGCAATGGCTGTCCGATGTCCATTTCCCGCCAGGCTACCGCTGGGAGCTTGGCGGCCATGTCCTGCAGCAACAGTCGGCTTTCCAAAGCCTGGCGGGCGTGATGCTGACAGCGGTTCTGCTCGTGTACCTGATGCTGGCGTTTCAGTTCCGTTCCGTCGTTCTGCCCCTGGTGATTTTTCTCACGCAGCCGCTCTCCATTGTCAGCGGTCTGTTCGCCCTCTGGATCACGAACACGCCGCTGAACGTCTCCAGCTATATGGGAGCGATCCTGCTTGTCGGCCTGGATATGAAAAATGGTATCTTGCTAGTGGAATATATCCAAAAGCTGCGGGCGGAGGGGATGGCATTGAAGCCGGCGCTAATGCTGGCCGGCCACACACGGTTCCGCCCAATCCTTATGACGAGCCTGGCGGCGATTCTGGGACTTACGCCGTTGGCCCTGGGCATCGGCCCCGGCGCCCAGATGCAGCAGCCGCTGGCAGTCATGGTGATCGGCGGCTTGACCGCGAACATGCTGTTTACGCGCGCCGTCATCCCAGCTGGCTACGAGGTGGTGGAACGGTTCCTCGGCCGGCGGGCGCAAGGGAAGCCGGCGCAGCTTGCCATCGCTCCGGCGGCAGCAACGCCGCCCCTGCCGTCGGCGCCCGAAATCAGTCAGCCGGCGCCGCCGACGGACGGCGCCGTTGCTCCGAAACAACCTCCGCCGGCTGACGCAGGCTCGCCGGCCCCTGAGCAACCCAAAGGAGTGAAAACATGAACGCTCGACTCCGCATCTTTGTCCTGCCGGCTCTGGCTGCCCTGCTGACGGCTGCGGCCGCGCCGGCGGCCGACGCGCCCCTGGAGCTAGTCCAAACGATCGTCTCGCAGGGCAAGGCCGGCGATCTCGATCACCTGGCGCTCGACGTCAAGGGACAGCGCCTGTTCCTTTCGAACAAGGCGAACGACACAGTAGATGTTCTAGATCTGAAAACAGGGCAGCTGGCTAAGCAGATCCCGGGCCAAAACGGCGTGCAAGGTGTGGCGTATGCGCCGGAACTCGACCGCATTTTCACCGGGCTCGGCACGGGCGGATTCTTCAACGTTTTCAACGGCCAGACGTACAAGGTCGTCAAGACGATCAAGTTCGCCGACGACGCGGACAACGTGCGCTACGACGCCGCCCGCGGCCGTGTTTACGTGGCCCATGCCGAGAAATCGCTGGGGGTCGTGGACGCCAAGACTTATGCGCTCAAAGCGGATATCAAATTGCCCAGCGACGGCGAGGCGTTCGTGCTGGAAGTGAATCGGCCGCGGCTTTACATCGCCTGCCCCGACGGCGGCGAGGTGGCGGTGATCGACACGGATAAAAACGAGGTCAAGTCGCATTATCCGGTCAAAATGGCGGAAGAGTTCCCGGCGGTCGCGCTGGACGAAGCGGCGCATCGCCTTTACATCGGGTGCCGCAAGCAGCCGATGGTGGTGGTCATGGACACGGAGACCGGCAAGGAGCTGAGCAGTGCGGCCATTCCCGGCGGCATTGACGACCTGCACTTTGACGGCAAGCGGAAGCAGCTGTACGCGTCCTGCGGCGAAGGCTTCGCGGTCGTGCTGCGGTCCACCGACGCCGATCACGTCGAGGTCGCGGCCAAGGTCGGCACGGCGGTGGGGGCGAAGACGAGTCAATTCGACCCCGATTCCGGCCGGCTGTATGTGGCCGTGCCGCGGCAGGAGGGCAAGGATGGCCCGGAAATCCGCGTGTTTCAGGTGAAATGAAGCATTGCGATGAGCCCGCAGCGCGAGCAGGGGCGCCTGAATCCCTTGGTTACGCTGCGGGGCGGCGACCTCACTGCGCCTTCATGACAGTTTCAAGATCGCATTTCTCCGCTTCGCGCCACGCCTCCACCGTTCCAATTGGCAGCCAGAACTTCGCCTGCACCACGTGGACCGTCCCGCTCTGGGCCAGCGCACTCACATATTGCGTGATCTCATATTCGCCGCGCGGCGACATCGTTAGCTCATGCCGAAAAACGTCGCGAGGGAACACATAGGCGCCCGTGTTAGCCAGGCGCGGACCATCCAGGTCCGGCTTCTCCATGAGGCGCTCCAACGTGCCGTCCGTCTTGAGGAAAGCGACGCCGAACTGACGCGGCTGATCGACCGGATGCACCAGCACGCCGGCACGCCGCGGCGCCAGCGCGGCCAGGTCGGCGGCCCCGTACAGGTCGTCGCCGTTGAGCGTCAGGAAGTTTTCCGAGCGCAATTGGTCGCGGCAGCTGCGGACGGCGTCGCCCGTGCCGCGCGGCTGGTTCTGGTGCACCAGGGCCCACTGCGCGATGTGCGTCTGCCGCCCCAGATAGTCCGCAATCTGTTCCGCCAGATAGTTGACGACCACGACGACGCGGTTCACGGCCGGCGGCAGCGCGCCCAGCGTCCAGTCGAGCAGCGGGCGGCCGCGCACCGGCAGCATCGGCTTTGGCATTTGCAGGGTGTAGGGACGCAGGCGGGTTCCAAGGCCGGCGGCGAGAATGACAGCGTCCATTCACAGGTGCTCCTGGGAGGGTCGTGCGGGAAATAACGCCTTTGCCGTATCTTCCGCCGCTTGCGCGGCCTCGCGGAATTCAGTCAAGTGCGTCGTTGACGCAGACGATGAATCTAGTGCCGACGCCGTGTTTTCCGGGGCTGCGGCCGCGAACGCGGAGAGGATGCCGCGACGCCGCGTCGGCGAGACCCTTTTGGGAAAGGCAGGGAAGCAATGCGTCGCATGATGATCGTGGCGCTTGGATTGGGACTGATCGGGGCGGCCGTGGGTTGCAATTGCGTCCATGGCATCTGCGATTGCGATCGCCCGGTGCGGGGATGCGTTTCCCCGGTCGCCGCCTCCGCCCCCGCTGCCGCGCCGGCGCCGGTCCAGGCGGAGCCAATCCAGACGCCGCCCAAGTCCGTTGAGATCCAGTCGCCGCCCAAGTCCCTTGATAAGTGATTTCGATGCGAACCGGGGGCGTCAGCCCCCGGAGGCGGGTGCAATGATT
>DATKHW010000659.1:0-3073 GCA_035546275.1 Gemmataceae bacterium | reverse complement strand
GTGTTACGCAAAAACATGCTCTTTTCCGCGCGCCGGCGTCAATCCATCAACCCGTCCAGCTCTCGACGCAGCCGGCAGAGCACGCGGAACTTGGCGGCGCGCACAGCACCGGCGGACAGGCCGAGCGCGCTGCCAACGTCCGGCGCCGACCGCCCCTCGACGACGCACTCCCAAAAAGACTGCCAAGTCGCGGCGTCGAAATCGCGCTTCATGATCTGCAGCGCCCGCGCGGCCACTTCGCGGCGGTAATCCATTTCCCAGAAGGCTTCCTCCGTCGCCGGATCGGGCAGCTCCTCGACGGCGTCGCCGGCCGGCGCCAGCGGGACCATGCGCCGTCGCGTCTCGCGCCAACGGTTGAGCGCGACGGTGTGCAGCCAGCTGCGGAATCCCTTGGCGCCGTTGTATTGAAACTGCGGCAACTTGCGGACAAGCAGCGTGAACACGTCCTGCACGAGGTCAGCAGCGTCCGGCCCCGCCAGGCCGACCCGCCGCGCCCAGTGGAAGAGCAGAGGAGTATACAGATCGACGAATCGCTTCCAGGCCCGCTGGTCGTCGGGCCGGCGCAGCTGTTCCAAGAGACTGGCGTGGGTTGTATGCATCGATGGGCCGGTGATCGCCGCCGTCACAGTGAAGCGCAGATCGGGGATACGATAGCTTATGCCCAAGTGGGAAAGCAAGGACATATTTAGGCGCCCGCCATATGCGATCGGGCGCGCCGGCGATTTGACAACCGCATCGGAAAAATCAATACTTCACGCAGCGCAGCACACGGCGCCGCGCCCGGTGCGCCGCTGTTCTTCCCGTCGCTTCCCCCGTACCGGAAACGACGCCGTGGGCCGACGTGGTCCCCAAGCCTCTTTCCAGGGACAGGAGCAACCTGCTTGAGAATCCTCATCGCCGAGGACGACCCGGTTTCTCGCCGGCTGCTCGAAGCGACCTTGACCCGCTGGGACTACCAGGTCGTCGTCGCCTGCGACGGCGTTTCGGCCGTCGAACTCCTGGAGCGCGACGACGCCCCCAGTCTCGCCCTGCTCGACCTCATTATGCCCGGCCTCAACGGCGACCAGGTCTGCCGCCGCGTCCGCCAGCACATCCGCGAACGCTACTTTTATCTCGTCCTGCTGACGGCGAAATCGCACAAAAGCGACCTAATTCATGGCCTGAACGCAGGGGCCGACGACTATCTCGTCAAGCCGGTCGACCCGATGGAGCTGAAGGCCCGCCTGAACACTGGCCGGCGCATCCTCGGCTTGCAGGAACAGCTGATCGCCGCGCGCGAGGAGATGCGACGGCAGGCCATGCGCGACAGCCTGACGGGCGCCTGGAACCACGGCGCCATCCTGGATATTCTGCGGCGAGAAACAGCTCGGTCGGAACGCGACGGCGGACTTATCAGCGTGGTCCTCGCCGATCTCGATCATTTCAAGCGTGTCAATGACAGCTGCGGCCATCTGGCCGGCGACGAGGCGCTGCGCGAGGTGCATCGCCGGATGGACGCCGCCATGCGGCCCTATGACACCGTCGGTCGCTACGGCGGCGAAGAGTTTCTGATTGTGCTGCCAGGCTGCGACGAGACGGACACCTTGCAATTCTGCGAACGGCTGCGCGCCAACGTCGCGGGCCGGCCCGTAGTACACAATGGAAAGGAAATCTCCGTCACGATCAGCGTCGGCGCCGTGGTTCATGACCATTCTGTTCCAGCCGACGCCCAAGCTCTGCTCCAGGCTGCTGACCAGGCTCTTTATCGGGCGAAACACGCCGGTCGCAATCGGGTCCTCATGGCCCCAACGTTCGCCGTTCAGGCCGCCGTCTGAAGGGCCGCAACTACGGAGGCCGTCCCGGGAATTGCGCCATTCAATATCCCTTGGCTTTATCCACCACGCACAGCAACGGCTCGCCGGCCGTGAAACGCCGGATGTTCTCGCGGAACAACTCCCAGCGCCGTTCGGCCGCCTCCGGCGATCGGCCGGTGGCCCGCGGCATGACGGCCAGGTTGGACGCCGCTTTTGTCGGATCGATGACCGGTCGCACGGTGTCGCTGATTGCCAAACCGACGCCGCCAACGGCGTGGTTTTGCAACTTGTGCATCAGGGCGGTTGTATGCACTAGCTCCCCGTTGGCCACGTTGATGACGTACGCCGTCGGCTTCATGGCGTCCAGCTGCTGGGGCCCCATCATTCCCGTTGTCTCCTTCGTCAGCTGGCAGGCCAACACGACGATGTCGGCCCTCGGCAATAAATCCATCAAGCGGTCCATTTTGTCGAGACTGAAGACAAACGACGGCCGATCCAAGTTGCGGGAATCCACCGCCATGACGCGAGCCCCAAAGCTCTCCGCCCGGCGGGCCACCTGGACGCCGGCCCCGCCCATCCCGATGACGAGCACCGTCTTTCCCTTTAACTCCGCCCACTGCACTCCGTCGGAAACCTGGTTGGCGCGATTCATCAGCTCGAAGAGCAGCGCGAAGGCCTGTTCGGCGGCGCTAGGCCCATCCACCGGCGCCGTGCTCGTCAGCACGACGGGGCTGCGGATCAGCTCGTCGGACAGGTCATCTTCCACGCCTCCGTGGTTCACCTGAATCCAGCGCAGCTTTTTGCCCGCCTTCACGATCTCTGGCGAACAAAAGCCCACTACAGCGTCAGCGTCCTCCGCGATCTTGGCGGCCTCCTCGGCATTCTTGACCGGAATGAACTCCACATCCGGCGCAATGACCTTTAGCTCTTCCAGCCGCGCCGGCATCAGGCCGGACGGCACGACGATCTTGCGCGGCGGCTTCCAGCCGGGCGAGTCCTTGGTCGGCGACGGCCCTTCATAGATGCCGTAATCTTCGGCGAGGTCCCACGGGGCGACGCGGCCGGTCATCTCGTCGTAGACGTACTGGATGTTCGGCTCCGTCGGCGGCACGCCCGTCCATTCCTTGTACCACGGCAGGTCCATGGAATCGGCGATTTCCTTGCCGGTTTTGCCGGCCTCGATGCCCTGCTTGACGTTCTTGCGCAAATCGACGAAGTAGCGTTTCTGGGTCTCCAGAAGGTCATTTCCGGCCATCGGGCCGTGACCGGGGCAGATAGTG
>DATKHW010000658.1:0-9960 GCA_035546275.1 Gemmataceae bacterium | reverse complement strand
GCGCGGACCTCGGCGGCGGAGGCGCCGGCGTCAAAGGACGCCAGCGGTTCCGCAACGTCGCGCGCCGTGAACGCTTCGGTGAAGACGCGCTTGACGGCGTCGGGTATCCGGGGAGGCGGCATCGGCGCCCTCCTGCATCACACGTTGTCCGCCGCCGTGTCGCGCTTTGCCGCCGCCGGACCGGCGCCGCTCTGGCCCCATTTCCACCCGCTGATGGCCGGAACGTCGTCGCCGTACTTGGCGATGTACTCCTTGTGCTCGATCAACCTCTCGTGGACCGCCTGCTTGAAGTAGGCGGCCCGCGCCCCCAGCTGCGGCAGTCGGTCGATCACGTCCTCGCACAGGTGGAACCGGTCCATGTCGTTGAGCACCACCATGTCGAACGGCGTCGTCGTCGTCCCCTCCTCCTTGTAACCGCGGACGTGCAGGTTCTTGTGGTTGGTGCGGCGGTAGGTCAGCCGGTGAATCAGCCATGGATAGCCGTGGAAGGCGAAAATGATCGGCTTTTCCTTGGTGAACAGCGCATCGAAGTCGCGGTCCGACAGGCCGTGCGGGTGCTCGCTTGACGGCTGCAGCTTCATCAGGTTCACCACGTTGATCACGCGGATTTTCAACTCGGGCAGGTGCTTTCGCAGCAATTCCACCGCCGCCAGCGTCTCCAACGTCGGCACGTCGCCGCAGCAGGCCATAACCACGTCTGGCTCGCTGTTGAAGTCGTTCGACGCCCACGGCCAGATGCTCAGCCCTTCGGTGCAGTGCTTGACGGCCTGGTCCATGGTCAGCCACTGCGGCGCCGGCTGCTTGCCCGCCACTACCACGTTGACATAGTTGCGGCTGCGCAGGCAGTGGTCGGTTACCGACAGCAGCGTGTTGGCGTCCGGCGGTAGGTAGACGCGGATGACCTCCGCCTTCTTGTTGACCACGTGGTCGATGAAGCCGGGGTCCTGGTGCGAAAAGCCGTTGTGGTCCTGCCGCCAGACGTGGGAGCTGAGGAAGTAGTTGAACGAGGCGATCGGCCGGCGCCAGGGAATGTGTTTGCACACCTTGTACCACTTGGCGTGCTGGTTGAACATCGAGTCGATGATGTGGATGAACGCCTCGTAGCAGCTGAAGAAGCCATGCCGGCCGGTCAGCAGATATCCTTCCAGCCAGCCCTGGCACTGGTGCTCACTCAGCACTTCCATCACCCGGCCGTCGGGGCTGAGCTTGTCGTCGTCCGGATAGATGTCGGCCATGTAGCAGCGGGTGGTCACGTCCAGCACGTCCTGCCAGCGGTTGGAGTTGTTCTCGTCCGGGCTGAACAGGCGGAAATTCTTGCTCTCTAGGTTCTGCTTCATGATGTCGCGCAGGAACTTGCCCATGACGCGGGCCGATTCCGCCGTGGTGGCGCCGGGGCTGGGCACATCGACGGCGTAGCTGCGGAAATCCGGCATCTTGAGGTCCTTGAGCAGCAGGCCGCCGTTGGCGTGCGGGTTGTCGCTCATGCGGCGATTGCCCTTCGGCGCCAGCTCGGCGATTTCCGCCTTCAGCCGGCCGTGCGCATCGAACAGCTCCTCCGGCTTATAGCTTTTCATCCACCCTTCGAGGATCTTGATGTGCTCCGGCTTGTCCATGTCGCCCATGGGCACCTGGTGGCTGCGCCAGTAGTCCTCGCACTTTTTGCCGTCGATGGTCGCCGGGCAGGTCCAGCCCTTGGGCGTACGGAAGACGATCATCGGCCAGGCCGGCCGCTTCGTCACGCCGTTGCTGCGGGCGTCGGCCCAGATTTGCCTGATCTCCGCGGTCACGGTGTCGAGTACATCGGCCAGCTGCTGGTGAACCGCCGCCGGGTCGTGGCCCTCGACGAAATAGGGCGTATAGCCCATGCCCTCGAAGAACTTTTGCAGCTCATCCTTCGGAATGCGAGCCAGGAAGCAGGGATTGGCGATCTTGTATCCGTTGAGGTGCAGGATCGGCAGCACACAGCCGTCGCGGGCCGGGTTGAGGAATTTGTTGCCGTGCCAGCCGGTGGCGAGCGGCCCCGTCTCGGCCTCGCCGTCGCCGACGACGCAGGCGACGATCAGGTCGGGATTGTCGAAGGCGGCGCCATACGCATGGGACAAAGCGTATCCCAATTCGCCGCCTTCGTGGATACTGCCCGGCGTCTCCGGGGCGACGTGCGACGGGATGCCGCCGGGGAAGCTGAACTGCTTGAACAGCCGCTTCATGCCCTCGGCGTCCTGGCTGATGTTGGGGTAGAACTCGCTGTAGGTCCCTTCCAGATAGGCGTGGGCGACCAGCGACGGGCCGCCGTGGCCGGGGCCGATGACGTAGATCATGTTTAGGTCGTCGCGCTTGATGACCCGGTTGAGATGGACGCAGAGCATGTTCAGGCCGGGCGACGTGCCCCAGTGGCCAAGCAGCCGCGGCTTGATGTGTTCGCGCTTGAGCGGCTCCTTCAGGAGCGGGTTGTCCAGCAGATAGATTTGGCCGACCGACAGGTAGTTGGAGGCCCGCCAGTAGGCGTCCATCTTGCGCAGCTCGTCGGCGGGGAGAGGGCCTGCCGTCGCGGCCTTGCTGCCGTCTGCGGTCTTGCGTTTTACGTCGGTGGTCGGGGGTGTCATCAGCGGCTCCTTCGGAATAAGCAGTGTTGGGTTATCGCAATGGCATCATTCTGGTTCGAAAGCGGCTTTTCGCGCGACCCGGCCTTACTTTTCACGGTTCGCCCAGCTCGTCGAGCGCTTGGCGAATCACTGCGGCGCTGGCGCGCAGCCGCATCGTTTCCTCCTTGTTGAGCGGCAGAGGGAACGTGTCCTGGACGCCCTGCCCGCCGACAAGGCGAGGCAGCGCAACCGTGACGTTAGGGACGCCAACCACGTCTGGAGCCGGCACGCCGACAGTCATCACCGCACGCTGATCGTGCAGTATGGCATCGACAATGCGGGCTAGGGCGCTGCCGATGCCGTAGTAAGTAGCACCTTTGCCCGTGATGATCGTGTATGCGGCGCCGCGCACTTTGGCGTCGATGTCTTTGCGAACGGATTCGGAGAAGTCGATGCCGCGAAGGCGAGCGAAGTCTTCCAGCGGCATGCCTCCAATCGTCGCCAGCGACCAGGTGAGGACCTCCGAGTCGCCATGCTCGCCGATCACATAAGCATGAACGTGGTGCGGATCGACGCCGCAGCGACCGCCCAGCAATGTACGGAACCGAGCGGTGTCCAGAGTCGTACCCGATCCAAGCACGCGGCCCACAGCGACGCCGCACTCAGCCGCGAAACGCGAGGCGAGATGCGTCATCACGTCCACCGGGTTGGTGGCCGTGACGAGCACAGCTTCCGGAGCCTGGGCCAGCACGGCGGGCACGACTTGGCGGAAGACTTGTGCGTTGCGCTGGAGCAGCTGAAGCCGCGTTTCTCCCGGTTTTTGTCCCACGCCCGCACAGAGAACAACCACTTTGCAACCGGCCAGGTTTTCGTACCCGCCGGCGCGGACGTCGAGAGGATGAGCGAAGGGCACGGCATGGCGGATGTCATCCGCTTCCGCTTCGGCGCGAGCCGCGTTCTTGTCCACCAGCACAATCTCGCGCCCTACCCCCTGCATCACCAAGGCGTAGGCGGCCGTGGCGCCGACGAAGCCGCTGCCGACAATGCCTACCTTCATCTCTGTGCCCCGATGTCGTCCACGATGATAGCCCCTCGCATCTCAATCCGACCGCGTCAGGCATGGCAAAACGGCAGTCTTGGCCCCCGCTGCACCACCTGGAGCTCGTCCGACGATTTCCCTGAAGTCGTTCTCACGTCATCCCGCAGCTGGGCGGCCAATGCTTTTATAAAAACTCAATCAGGTTCATTGCGGCCGCTCCCCTGGACCAGCGATGCGGAAGAGCAGTCCGGTTTGTTTCGGCCGCCATAATACGAAACTAGGGAGTACCGCTCTCTGGCCGCCGCTTGCACCACTCGCGCCGCAAGGATTAGTCCCAGCGCCAGCGCGGTCGCTGTGAGACAACCCTGGAATGCATAGCCGAGCGTCGCGGCGGCCGTGGCCTGGTCGGCCCGATCGGCCAGCCGGGCGATCTGTAAGGCGCCAGCGAGGGCGCGATAAAAACTCAATCCGGGGATCATGGTCACGGCGCCGGCGAAGGCAATGACCGCGACGGGCGCCCGGCTCCACCGGGCCATCCAGGCCGCGACGGCGCCTACCATCAGGCCGCCCAGGAACGTGGCCGCCTCCAGTCGGCATCCGGCCTCCAGGGCGACGAAGCGCAGGCCGTGGCCGGCCATGCCTCCCGCCGCCGCCATCCAGAGATGGCGCCACGGCGTGCTGTAAAAGACCGCGAAGCCGCAGGTCGCCACGCCGGCCAGCGCCATGTCGGATGCCAAATTGAGGCGATCGGCGGCGGCGCCCTGTCCCGGAAAGAGCGGGTCGGGGACGGTCAGCTCCACTCCAACGACCACGCCCAGGGCGCTGGCGAGCAGGATGGCGGCCGCCAGCCACAGTCGGGACAGGCTCATCGGCAGCTGGTTGTCGATGAGGTCGAGCAGGCCATTGATCACGTGCGGCCCCGGCACGAGCATAAGGGCCGGCACGATCAGCACGAGTTCCGGCGACCGGGTCCAGCCCTGCCGGATCGCCAGCCCGCCGAGGACGGCGCCGATTAGGGCGGCGGTCAGCGGGAGCGCTAGCAGGCAGATGTGGCGGCGGCCCAACTCCTGGCGGACGAGCAGGCCCAGCGCCGTCGCCACGCCGGCTATGCCCGCGGCGGCGGCGTCGGCGCCCAGCAGACCGGCGAGGCTCGCCGCGGCGACGCCGAGGAGAAGAGCCGCTAGCCAGCGCGAGTGGCGCGGCGTCTCGGCTTCGACGCGACCCAGCCTGCTCAGGGCGGCCGTCGCGTCGAGACGGCCCTGACGGACCTGTCCGAGGATCTCATGGACGCGCGACTGAACGGCCATGTTGTAGGACAGCTCCCGCACCGGCGCGACGGCCGGCGCTTCGCGCCCCAACGTGACGGTCACATCCCGATAGGAAACCGCCACGTGACAAGGCTCGTCGGTCAGCGTCTTCGCCGTCGTCGTGAGGGCGCGGTGAATCTCCCCAGTCGATTCGTTGTAAGCCAGCAGCAGCCGGCCGGCTTGGAGCAGCAGATCGGTCTGCACTCGCGGGGCGCTCATGGGTTCGTCCAAAAACCGGATCAAGCAAGGGGCTTGTGGGCGACGTCGCCAACCAGCCCCATCACGGATACTCCCTGAACAGATCGAAGTCAGGAAGCTTGTCGAGGCCCTCGACGACCTGCTGCACTTCCTGAACGGCGGCGGCGGCCAGCTGCATGTCCTGAGGGTCGAAATCCATGCTGGCGTTGTAGAGCAGCACCCAGTTCACGCCCGTCGGCAGGCGCTTCATGTAGGTGCGCATGCCCTGGTAGCTGCCGTCCTTGTAGTAGCCGAAAGTCTTGTCCTTCGTCATCACGCTGTCCCAGCCCAGGCCGAACCAGGTCCCGTTTTCGCGCGGCTTGAGTGGGTCGGTGGGAGGCGCGATCATGAGTTCCCGCGACTTCGCGCTCAGGATTGGCTCGCCGCGGCTGCCGTCGAGGTTGGTGAGGAACCGCGCCATGTCCACCACCGTGGCCGACCAGCCGCCCGCGGCGCTGACCATCGGCATGAGCAGCGCCGGCAAATCGATCCACGAGCCGGCCAGGTACCGCAGCGCTTCCGCGGCGATGTATTTCCCGTCGAAGGCGTGCAGTCCGGCCCGAGTGATTCCCATGGGCTTGAGCATGTTGTCGATGATGAAGCGGTCATAGGGCTGGCCGCTGGCCTTGGCGATCACCTCGCCCAGGACCACGTAGCCGACGTTGGAGTAGATTTGTGCGGTCCCCGGATTGAAATTCAGAGGCTGCGTCAGCGTGAAGCTGAGGAACTGCCGCGAGGTCAAGGGCGGCCGAACACGGTACGCGCGGCAAATCTGCGGCTCCCAGCTGACCGGGTCGCCGGTCGCATCGCGGTCCCAGCCGCCGGAATGGTTGAGGCACTGGCGGACCGTGACGCCGGCCAGGCGGTCGTCCACGCGAGCGCCCTTGGGCGGTTTGAGGTCCTTAATGACGTCGAACACGGCGTCGTCCAGACCAAGCTTGCCTTGTTCGACCAGTTTGAGCACCGCAACGGCCGTGAAGGTCTTGGACAGGCTCGCCAGTCCGAACAAGGTGGAAGCGGGATCGATGGGGACGCCAGCGGCGACGTTGGCCCAGCCGTAGCCCTTGGCCAGGAGCAGCTTGCCATCCTTGGCCACGGCGAACGCCCCGCCGGGGAGGCCGTGCCGGTCCATGATCTTGAGCATGGTCTGGTCAAGCGGCTCCAGTCCGGGGCCGGCCTTGCCCGTGATGGGAATCTTCTCGAAGGCCGGCAGCAGCTGGGGCGGTTGATCCGGCGGCGCCGCATCCAGCGTCGCTGCCAAACCGCCCATTCCCGCTAGGCCGGCGAGGGCGGCGCGTCGGGTCATCCCCTTTCGCGGGGTCGTCATTCCAGGACCTCCCTTATTGCCGAGTGGGCCGCAGCTGCTCCTTTGCAGCGGCCATGACGTGTTCGGCGGTGAAGCCAAACTTCTTCTGCAAATCCTTCAGCGGGGCCGACGCGCCGAAGGAGCGCATGCCGATACTAGCCCCCGCGGCGCCGACGTATTTGGCCCAGCCGAACGTCGAGGCCTGCTCCACCGAAACCCGCGCCGTCACGTTCGGCGGCAGCACGCGATCGCGGTATTCCGGCGGCTGGTCGTCGAACAGCTCCCAGGACGGCATGCTCACCACCCGCGCCTTGATTCCCTCCGCTTTCAGCCGCTCGAATGCATCCAGGCAGAGCGCCACCTCGCTGCCGGTCGCCAGCAGCAGCACGTCGGGCTTGCCGTCCGCCGCGTCGGCCAGGATGTAAGCCCCCTGCGCAACGCCGGCGGCCGGGCCGTATTTGCCGCGGTCGATGGTCGGCAACGCCTGCCGCGTGAGGACGAGAACGGCCGGCTCGTGGTGCAGCTTCATGACAACCTTCCAGGCCTCCACCGTCTCATTGGCGTCGGCGGGGCGCAAGACGATCAGGCCGGGGATCATCCGCAGCGAGCCGACCTGCTCAATCGGCTGGTGCGTCGGGCCATCCTCGCCGACGCCGATGGAATCGTGCGTGAAGATGTAGATCACCGGCAATTCCATCAGGGCGCTGAGCCGCATCGCCCCGCGGGCGTAGTCGCTGAAGATGAGGAAGGAGGAGCCGTAAGCGCGGACCTTGACCAGCGCCATGCCGTTCAGCACCGAGGCCATGGCGTGCTCGCGGATGCCGAAGTGCAGGTTGCGACCGCCGTACCCCCTCACCCTACCCTCTCCCCCACCTGGGGGAGAGGGTAGGGTGAGGGTGCTTTCCGCCTGGAAATCGCCGGCGCCGTCGAACGTCAGCCGGGTCTTGCACGACGGCGCCAGGTCCGCCGAGCCGCCCATTAGCCATGGCACGTTCTGGGCGAGGATATTCAGCACCTTGCCCGCGGCGTCCCGCGTCGCGACTCCCTTGGCGTCCGCCGGGAAAGTGGGCAGGCCCTTGTCCCACCCTTCCGGCAACTGGCGGTGATGCAGGCGATAAAATTGGTCGGCCAAGTCCGGATACTTGGCCCGATACTCTTTGACCCGCGCGAACCAGGCGTCGCGCAGCTCCTTGCCGCGTTTACCGATGCCGTCGCGCAAATGCTCATAAACGCCATCCGGAACATAGAATTTTGCGTCTTCCGGCCAGCCGTAGTTGCGCTTGGCCAGCCGGATTTCCTCCTCGCCGAGCGGCTCGCCGTGGGCGGCGCTGGTGTCCTGCTTGTGCGGCGCCCCGTAGGCGATATGGCTGTCCACGATGATGAGCGTGGGGCGGTCCCGCGTGGCAAGGAAGGTGCGGAAGGCCCGCGCCAGCATTTCCAGGTCATTGGCGTCGCCGACGCGCGTGACGTTCCAGCCGTGGCCTATGAAGCGGGTGGCCACGTCGTCGGTGAACGTCAGCGCGGTATTGCCCTCAATGGTGATGCGGTTGTTGTCGTAGATCCAGCAGAGGTTCGAGAGCTTCAGGTGGCCGGCGAGCGAGGCGGCCTCAGCCGAGACGCCCTCCATCATGCAGCCGTCGCCGCACAGGGCGTAGACATTGAAGTTAATCAGGTCCTCGAAGCCGGGTCGGCCGAAGTGGGCGGCCTGCCATCGGCCGGCCAGCGCCACGCCGACGCTGTTGGCCAGGCCCTGGCCGAGCGGGCCGGTCGTGGTTTCGACGCCGCTCGTCCAGCGGTACTCCGGATGGCCGGGGCAACGGCTGTCGAGCTGCCGGAAATGCTTGATCGCCTCCAGCGGGACCGACGGCTCGCCCAGCGCCTCGTAGTCCTTGCTCACCGCCTTCACGCCCGTCAGATGCAGCATTGAGTAGAGCAGCATCGAGGCGTGGCCGGCGGACAGCACGAACCGATCCCGGTTGGGCCAGATCGGGTCCTGCGGGTCGAAGCGCAGGAAGTATTGCCACAGGCAATAGGCCACCGGCGCCAGCGCCATGGGCGCGCCGGGATGGCCGGAATTGGCCGCCTGCACGGCGTCCATCGAAAGCGTGCGGATGGTGTTGACGCAGGTCGCGTCGAGGTCGCTTTTGCCCAGCATGTCCGCCGTTCCTCCTGGAGCTTTGTAAGGGCGCTTGGAGGCGATCCTGCGGCGCCCGCTCAAGGCCCCGCCGCTTTCACCATCGGTTTCGTCTGCGCCGCCAGCCGGCCCCAGGTCAGGGCGGCCAGGGCCAGGACGATCGTCTGAAACAGCGCGAAAGCCGTCGTCGCCGCCACGGCTCTCGTGCCGGGAAAACTGGCCGTCGCGATGACCAGGGCGACGCCGACGTTGCGCACGGCCGTCGCCATGACCATCGCTGTGCGCCGCCCTTTGCCCGGCCCGCTCAGCAGCCAGCCGGCGGCCAGAGCGGTCAGCAGGAGGGCCATCATCCCCAGGTAACCGACTAACGGGATCGCCAGCAGCATGTCGCGCTGCGCCGCGATGATCACGCCCAGCAGCGCCAGGTTCAAAACGACGCTGAACAGGTTGGCCGGCCTCGTCAGCCGGTCCGCCAGGCGCGGCCGCCATTGACGCACCGCCAACCCGATGCACAGCGGCAGCAGCTGAGCGATCAGCAGCGTGCTGACTATCTGCCCCACGTTGATGCTGAGCGCCGCGTCTGACGGCAGCGGCGGCAGGAAACGCACCAGCAGCGGCAGCAGCAGTTGCAGCAGCAGCGGCGCGAGCAGCGCCGACGACCCCGCCAGGACCACCATCAACCCCACGGCGACGCCGACGTTTCCCTTCGCCATCGCTGTGAACGGAGGGCCGTAGGGCGCCCCAGGGCAAACCGCGACGAGGAGGAAGCCGGCCGCGACCAGGGCGTAATTGGCCGTGTCGGCGGTGTACGGGCGGAACAGCAGCAAAAGCCCGATCGCCGCCGCCGGAACGAAAACGTAATTGGCCAGCACCGCCCGCCCGACCAGCCGCCAATCGCGGGCGACGCCGATCACATCGGTCAGCGTCGCCTTCAGTCCGATGGCGGCCATCAGCTCAAACAGCGCGATCGCCGCAAGCACCTTGACGAGCTGGTCCAGCTGCTCGGTGGTCATGGTTCTCGGCCCTCGCCGTTGGGCCGTCTTCCTTCAACCGGCTAGCGGCTCCTTCGGCAGGGAACGCAGCCGCAGCGCGAGCATCACCCAGGACCATCCGCCGAACAGCATCTCGATGCCGAGGAAGAGGCCGATCACCCATTCGGAGGATGAGGGCCAGTGCCGCCAGATGGCCGCGCCGAGGATGAAAGAGACGACGCCGTTGAGCAGCACCCATCCCCAGCCGTCGAACCGCTGGTACACGGCCAGGACGACGCGGAAGACGCCGCTGACCAGCAAGCACCCGGCCGCCAGCAGCGTGAAGGCGGCGGCCCCCTCGTCGGTGCGGGCGATCATGAGCAA
>DATKHW010000657.1:0-2528 GCA_035546275.1 Gemmataceae bacterium | reverse complement strand
ACACCGCCCGGCACAAGGGCGGCAGCTCGCGCTCGTCCACTTCGCCGAGGAACAGCATGGTGACGTGCAGGTTCTCGACCTCGACCCATTTCACCGCGGCGCCGTTGCGGGCAAGGCTTTCCTGCAAGGAGACGAGGCGGTCGCGCAGCGGCTTGCCGAGATCGACGGCGATGAACGTGCGCAAACGGCGGGCCATGATGAGGGATCTCTCGGAAAAAGCTCCGGCGAGCGGGGGGCGTAAGCCCCCTGATGATCGGTGCAATCGCTGAAATCGCCATCAGGGGGCTTACGCGCCCCGCTCGCCGGCGCGCGCCAAATACTCGTCCCAGAACTGCCGCGTCCCGTGGTGCAGCCGGGCGCCGACCTGCGTGATGACCTTCATAGCCAGGTAGCACGCGGCCCGACCGGCTTTGTCCGGCGCCACGCCGTGCGTGATCCCGTACAGGAAGGCGCCCGCCAGCATGTCGCCGGCGCCGGTCAGGTCCACCGGCTTGCAGGGAAACGCCGCGACGTGCGCCTCGACGCCGCCGTGCCGCAGGAACGCCCCATTGGCGCCGTCCGTCACCACCGCCGACGGCACGGCGCCCTTGAGCTGGGCGAACGCCTCCTCGCCGCCCGCGGCGCCGGTGAGGGCCTCGGCTTCCTTCGCGTTGCAGAACAGCAGGTCGGTTTGCTTCAGCACCTCGAAGAAAGCGTCGCGGTGGGCGTGGATGATGAACGCCTCGGAGCAGGTGACCGCAACTTTGACGCCGTGCTTTCGGGCGATGCGCAGGGACGTGCGAATCGCTTCCTGCATCGTTTCCGGATTGGTGAAGCCGTAGCCTTCGATGAACAGCCATTCTGCCTTCTTGAGCCGCTCCTCGTCCACGTGCCGCGCCGCCAGCCGGCCGGCGCAGGCCAGCGAAACCCGCATGGTGCGCTCGGCGTCCGGCGTGATGAGGCAGATGCACGTCCCCGTCGTTTCGCCGACCAGCACCATGCCGCCGGTCTCGATGCCCAGCTCCGCAAACTCGGTTTCATAGAAGAGGCCGTAGCGGTCGTCTCCGACGCAGCCAAGGAAGGCCGCGTCGCCGCCCAACTGGGAAAAGGCGATGACCGAGTTGGCCACGGAGCCGCCGCTGACCAGCCGCACGTCGTGGTCCATGAACCGTTCCAGCAGCGCCTTCTGCTCGGCGGCTTCCACCAGGTGCGACGAGCCGCGCTCCAGGCCGAGCGACGCGAATTCGGCCTCGGAAACCTCGATGAAGACGTCCACCAAGGCGTTGCCCAGGCCGAACAGCTGGAATTCTCTCATGAAGCCCTTTCCTCATCTTCCTTGTCCGCGCCGCTCTTGGCCCCTCGCCCCTCGACCAGCGTGACGGCCAGGCCTTCCTGGACGACCTTGCTCTCCTGGTTGAGGATGCGGCGCCGCCAGGTGATCTCGCCGCGCCGGCCGCGGCCCCGCGGTTCCTTTTGCGCCACCTCGCCGATCACGCGGATGGTGTCGCCGAAGAAGACCGGATCAAGGAATTTCCATTCCCGGACTTCCAAAATCGCCAAGGTCCGCATCAGGGGACAGGTGGAAGACAGGCCGCTGGCGATCGAAAAGACCAGCAGGCCGTGCGCGATCGGCCGGCGGAACGGCGTGGAGCGGGCGAACTCGTGGTCCGTATGGATCGGGTTGAAGTCGCCGCTCAGCCCGGCGAACTGCACCACGTCGGCTTCCGTGATCGTCCGCGCCTGCGATTCCCATTGCTGACCGACGGCCACGTCGTCGAAGTACAGGTGTTGTGCGGTGAACGGCATGGTCCTCACGCCTCCGAATGCCTGCATCCAAGGGCAGTTTAGAGGCGCAAGGGGCGAAGGGCGAGGGGCGTTGTTGTTCCATATAACAGCGGCATGAACACGCTCACCGATCAATGCGTCCTCGTCACCGGCGGCGGCAGCGGCATCGGCCTGGCGGCGGCGCGCGGCTTTCTGACGGCGGGCGCGAGAGTCGCCATCGCCGGCCGCAATGCCGACAAGCTCCGCCGCGCCGCCGAAGCGCTCAGCGGCGGCGACCGCCTCATCCACCACGCCGCCGACGTGTCCTATCCCGATATGGTCCACCGCCTCGTGGACGACGTGACAAAACGGCTCGGACGGATCGACATTCTCGTCAATAATGCGGGCCTGAACGTCAGGGAACGCAGCTTCCGCGAGCTGACGCCGGCGCGCTGGGACTTGCTGCTGGCCGGCAACCTCAACGGGGCGTTTCACTGTATTCAGGCGGCGCTGCCGCAGATGCGCGAGCGGCAAAACGGGCTGATTATCAACGTGAACTCGATCGCCGGCAAACGCGCCAACCCGCTCGGCGGAATTGGCTACGTCGCGGCCAAGTTTGGTCTGCGCGGCCTGGCGATGGGCGTGGCGGCCGAGGAAAAGCCTAACGGAATCCGCGTCAGCAGCATCTATCCGGGGGAAGTGGACACGCCGATCCTGGAGCAGCGGCCGAGTCCGCTCAGCGAGGAGCATCGCCGGACCATCTTGCAGCCCGAAGATGTGGCGGC
>DATKHW010000656.1:0-6640 GCA_035546275.1 Gemmataceae bacterium | reverse complement strand
CCCCCCCCCCACCCTACGTTCGCCCCACGAGGCGGCGCCTGACAGGGCCGCCGCTCAAACCTTCCACTCATACGGACAGATCAAGATCGCATCCTCATGCGCCCGCTCCGCCAGGTTCTCGGCGTTGTAATCATGCGCCTTCAGCGCCTCAACGCCTCCGAAAAATTGCAGAAAGAACGGCGTCACCGCTTTGGGGTCCAGGCTCATCGCCGCGGTCCACGCCGCGCGCCAGCCGTCCGCATCGAGGCGCTGCTCTACCCGGAACCCCGTCGGCTTGCGGCCGGTTGGCCAGGCGCGGGCGTTGTGGACGACCACCATGCCGAAGGCCAGCTCCGTCCAGCTCGCAGGCGGTTGAGCCGGCCGTTGCAGACAGCGATTCAGGCGCGGCCGATAGCTGTCGTACAGCCACAGCACGCCGGCCCGCAGCCGCCGGCGCACCGCCAGCGCGTTGGCGACGGTCTGCACGGCCGGGACCTGCATGATCCAGGCGAACGCGGCCCACGCCGACACATCGGCGGCCCGCAGCACCGCCCCGAAGGCGCGGGCCGGCCGGCCCTTCATGCCGGGCCGCGCCAGCAGGTCGTGGAACGGCGCCTCGTCCACCGCTTCCCACAGCTCGGCCAGGACGCCCGGACGCGTCTGTACCGCCGTCAGCAGCCGTCGGCGGAACTCCTCTTCCGGCATTTGCCGCAGCGCCGCTGTCGCGCTCGGCGCGTCGGCGCCGCTGAGCGCCTGCAGCGCCGGCAGCAGCGGTTCGCGCGCCCGCAGTATTTCTTCGAGCAACTCGCCGAGCCGCTCCGGCGTCAGCTCCGGCGTTCGCGGCGTCGATCGACCGGCCTTGCGCAGGGTCGGGCCGGCCAATTCATCCTGTTTTTGATCCAGCTCATCTGGAAATAGCACGGCGATTGCAGGCGCCGCGTCGTCCGGCTCTTCCGCCTGGATCGGCTGGTAATCCGGCAAATCCTCGGCGCGGACGAAGCCGCATTCGACGAGGTAATGGGCCTGTTCCGGCGTTAGGGCGCCGCGCTGCCAGAAATGCTGGATGAGCTGCTGCAGGACCTTCATGCGTCACCTTCCGGCGGGCGGCGTTCCGATCGCGTCATCCTCTTTACGGCCGCGGCCGGAACTGTGACACATTTTCCCCAATCCGGCGAACGCCAGCGGCAACGCCTGCACCCCGCGCAGCAAGAGTCCGCCGCGCCAGCGCAGCGACTCGCGCGGCGTCGCGAGCCGCACATCCGGGAAGCGGTCCAGCAGCGTGCGGATCGCGATCTGCCCCTCCAGCCGCGCCAGCGACGCGCCCAGGCAGAAGTGAATGCCCTGGCCGAAGGCGATGTGTTTGTTCGGCTGACGTGTGATATCCAATTTGTCAGCATTCGCAAACTGGCGCTCGTCGCGGTTGGCGGAGGCCAGCACCGGCAGCATCATGGCGCCCCGCGGAATCGTCGTCCCGGCCAGCGTCACCTCCTCCCGCGCGTAGCGCTCCGTGGCAATCTCCACAGGGCTGGAGTAGCGCAGCAGCTCCTCCACCGCGGGCCGGATGAGGGCCGTGTCGGCGCGCAAGCGTTCCATCTGGTCGGGATGCTCCAGCAGGGCCAGCGTCCCGTTGCCGATCAGATTGACGGTGGTTTCGTGGCCCGCGATCAGCAGCAGGACGATCATCGCCGTTAAATCGTCTTCCGTCAGCTGCTCGCCGGCTTCCTCGGCCCGCACCATGGCCGTCACGAGATCGTCGCGGCCTTCCGCTCGCCGGGCGGCGATCAGCTTGCGGTTGAAGCGCAGGAATTTCCAGACCGTGGGGATCGCCCGTATCCGCCCCCAGAACGACGCCGTGACCGCCATGAGGACGTTCGACCAGCGGTGGAAGCGCCCCTGGTCCTTCGCGGGGACGCCGAGCATCTCCGCGATGATGGTCGAAGGCAGCGGCAAAGCGTAATCGCGGATCAGGTCCATGCGGCCCTGCGCGGCGACGCGGTCCAGCAGCTCGTGGGTGAGGGCCTGGACGCGGTCGCGCATCCGCTCGACCAGGGCCGGCGTGAACGCCTTCTGGACCAGCGCCCGAATGCGCGTGTGGTCCGGCGGGTCGAGGTTCAGCATGTTGCGGAACAGCGGCTTGAACGCCGACGGCACCCAGGGCCGTTCGGCGCCGCCCAGCTCCCACGCGGCGAGCTTGTTCTTGATAAAGCGCTCGTCCTTGAGGACGGCCGTCACGTCGTCGTAGCGTGTGACAAGCCAAGCCGTGCGCTTGTCCGGCATGGCGATGCGAAGGACCGGGGCTTCCGCGCGCAATCGGGCGTAGAACGGGTAGGGATTCGCTTTGAAGGCGGGGCTGGCGATGTCCATCGCGCTGGGAAGGGAGGAACCGGCCTGCCGGGTCCGCCAAGGGATCAGGGCCATTGGTGCGGCTCCTGGGATTTGCGAAGGGGATCGCAACGCTATCATTATGGAGAGGCCGGGCGTCGCGGGCCACCGACTTGATAGACAACAAGGATCGCACAATGAATCCGTATGAGGCCATTCTCCGCATGTGCGCCGCGGCGTGGCCCAAGCCCTGGTATCCGCGCGCCTACGCTCAGTCGGCCGGCGTCCCGCAGGAACAGCTCTATTACTACATCGAAAATCTCTGGCTCGACGGCCTGGTGCAGAAGGGCGAAAGCACGCCGGAAACCGGTCCCGGTCTGACGCTGACGGCGGCCGGCCGCGACGTGCTGGAAGACCCCGCGGCCCTGCAAAGGCTCACGCAAGGCCGGGCCGTCAAGCCGGGCGACCAGGGCGCCGTCGTCCGCGAAGCGCTCCGGCTGCGGACGCGGCCGCGGGTCACGCTGGGGATCATCGCCGTGAACGTGGCGGCGTTTCTGTATACGGTCTATTTGGCATCGCAAGCGGGAGTTGCGACGGATTACATTGGGCTGACGCCGTTCAGCAACGGCAATCCGGCCGCACAGCGAAAGCTGGAAGAACTGCTCAAGAAGCCAGAATTCGGCGCCGTCTACGGGCCAGGCTGGATCGACGGCAAATGGTGGCTGCTGCTCACGTCTTGTTTCATCCATTTCGGCGCGCTGCACATCCTCGGCAACATGTACGTCCTGTACCGCATCGGCGGCGAAGTGGAGCGCTGGTGGGGGCCGGTGCGCTATCTGGTCATTTACCTCTTCGCCGGGCTGGGCGGCAGCTGTCTGGCCCTGGGGCTGGAACCGCGAATTCCCATGGCCGGCGCCTCCGGGGCGATTTGCGGCATCCTGGGAGCGGCCGCCGTGTGGGCGCTGTGCAACGGCCGGTACCTGCCGGCTGCGATCGCCAGCCAGATTCGCCGCAATTTGCTCATTAACGGGGTGCTTCTGGTGTTCGTCAGCTTCCTGCCGGGCGTCAGCTGGCAGGGCCACCTCGGCGGCGCGGTGGTCGGGGCGGCCGTGGCGCTGGTGATGCAGGTGCAGCGGTTCGGGCCGTACCCGTGGCGGTGGCTGGTCCTGGCGACGCTGGTTCCGCTGCCGTGGCTGGGCTGGGCGTTCATCAACTACGAGCGGCAGACGAATCCGGTGTGGAAAGATGTGAGGCCGGGGGCGGGGAAGCAAGGCGGCGGGCGAAGCTCCAAGGAGGAAAGGAAGGACTTTGACGACTCGTTTATCGACAGGCTGAATCAGGCGATTCAGGACGGCTACACCGACGTCTGGGGCAAGGAGCGCGATCTCCTGACGGAAGCTCCCGATAAGCGCAACCCGGACCGGGTCAAGGCAGTCAAGCGCAATGTGGACGAGCAGCGCGGGAATGCGAAAGAACTGGCCGAGGACCTTACCAAGGCCGGCCCATACAAGGACGAAAAAACGGAGACTTGCCGTGCAGCCGCGATGCATTTCACGCAGGCGCTTGTCGATTTTCTGAATACCGTTTACGCGCGGCTGAGCGCGAACAGCGAATGGACGATGGACGACGCGGCCAAGGCGGCGGCGGTGAGGACCGCATTGGACGAGCTGGAGAGAGCTGCGAAATAAAAGGCGTGCTGCACCGCCGTCTTCCGAGCATTCTCGCGCACCCACGCGATGGGGTTCTGTCGATCGTTTCATCGCGCCGCAGGGGGCGGAAGACGCTCACGCGCTCGCGGCCGGCCCTTCCGCCGCGGGCTTGGCCTTCGGCCCGAACGTGCCCTTCCACAGCTGTTCCGCTAGGGCCAGCTGGTCCTTGTAGTACTGCTTCAAGTCGTCGCTCTGCGGCACATGTCCCTGATGAACCCGACGGTAATAGTAGCAGAAGGCTTTGCCCAGCGCGTAAGTAGAAGCCCAGGCCAACGCGCCGCCGGCCACAGCGCCCGCCAGCGAGCCGACGATCGGAATCATCTTGAGCAATTCAACCACCGTCATGCGCGTCGCTTGCCGGGCCAATACGCCCAGGCCCGCGCCGCCGGCGATCTCCAAGAATCCCTTGGCGGTCATCGGTTGGCCGTAGTGCCGGGCCAGGTGGTAGATCATGCGCGACTGGACGCCCGACAGCAGCACCAGGTCCAGCACCGGGATGGGCACGGCGCCGGCCGAGGCCGCCAGCGAGCTGTACGCTACGATGTGCGGCAGCGCCTCCCGCGCGTACAGGTCTTGCAGCTCGTGCGTCGCCTCGTCCAGGGTCCGCAACGTCTGGCCGACCGCAGCCGGCAGCACTTCCAGCAATTCCTGGCGCAGCCGCAAGCCGCCGTATTCCGGTTCGTTGAAGCCCTCCTCGACCGGCGTCAGATCCACCAGCGCTACACGGTCCACCAGGTCGCCGAAGCGGCGGCGCTGTTCCGCGACGCTCCGCAGCAGGTCCTCCGGCACGGGCGGCGTGGTCGGTTCCGTCGGTTCTCCCTTGTCGTCGAACGGGTACGGCGTCGGATGCTGCTGCTGCGGGTAGGCTTCGTGGAGGCAAGTCAGCACGAGAACGACTGGCCGGCGTCGTTGAGCCTGGCGCAGCGTGCGCAGGTGCTTGAGCACGTTTTCCTGGGCGTGATCCATCACCTTGACGACGCCGACGATCACATGCGCCTCGTCGTTGAACCGGTCGAGATCTTCCTTGGGGTCGTAGCCCGGTTCGTCGAGGCCGCGCGTGTCCAGGAACATCGCCAGCGGCGCTTCCGGCGTGGGAAACTGGTAAAGACTGGAAAACCGCGTACACGGTTGATAGCCCTTGCCGATCTCGGCGCGGTCGGCGCCGGTCAGGTACTTGACGATGGAGGTCTTCCCGCTTTGCGTTTTGCCGAACAGCCAAAAAACGGGCACCGCCAGCCGGTCCCGGATTCGGTCCAGCTGTTTTTGGATGCGATTGGTTCGATCCGCAATGGTGAACAAACGCTTGAACCGTTCCAACATGGCGCCACCCCTGGTTCGCGGAACCCCGGCGGACGGCAGTGGTTCTGCATACGTCATGCCAGCCCGTCTCCTCCATTGTATGGACGCTCCAACCCAGGTAATTCGCCTCCGCCGGTGGAACATTTGAGCGGCGCCGTCTCCGTTTCCATTCGGAAGGCTCGGCTTGACACGCCGTGCCGCCCTCGCTATGGGGTTCGCCGCGAATCGATCACTACCGTTCCATGCTTGCACGCCGACAGGTCCGGCGCCGCCCTCGCAGCAGATGGCCGTGCGCCGTCTGCTCGCAGAGGCTGAGCGGCAAGGAAAGGCAGGGGGCGGCCGTCCAGGCGAGGGCGGCGACGAGGGAAGCGTCGCGGCACGCCTCGCCGGCGCGGGTACTCCGCCGCCGGCGCGGTCGGCTGGCGCAGCGCTCCTTCTCTTCAGGTAGAGAACGGCGCTGGAGCTGCTCGTTTCGAGCAACGGATTACGAAGAGGGGGTCGCGACATGGCTGCGCGGGGCGCCTTGTTACGTCGAATCGAGGAGGAACGAACCTCCTGGCGCGATCTGCCGATTGCCGGCAGGTCGGCTCGATTCATCGGCCGATTCCTGGCGGGGGGACTGGCGTCGGCCCTGTTCGCCGTCGCCGCCGCCGCTTGCGCCCAGGCGGCGCCGCCGGCCGGCCCCGGCGCAAGCGTCCCGCTGCTGCGGCCGGCGGACCTGGCGCCGACGGAACCCGCTGCGCCGAGCCTAATCGCCCCGCTGACAGCGCCCGCCCTCGCCGCCCCGCTTGCCGTCCCTTCCTCGGCCGCGCCGCTGGTGATCCCGACGCCGCCGGCCAACGACCTGTTTCCGCCGTCCCCGCGCCCCGCGCCGGGAAGCCGTCTCGCCGCTCTGCCCAGCGCGCCCGCTCCCCTCGGCACGACGCCGGAACCGAATCCACAGGTGCGCGAAAAGCTCGGCCAGTACGTCGATAAATTCGTCGATCCCGAGGCGACGCTCGACCTGATCATCGGCCGCACCCGCCTGCTCGTCCTCAGGAACACGCCCAAACGCATTCAGGTCGCCGCAGAGAACGCCGTCGATTACAACCTGATTTCAGCCAACGAATTGCTGCTCATGGGCAAGCGCATCGGCAACACCTCGCTGACGCTGTGGTTTCCCGATCCCAAGGACAAGGACAAGGTCGTCACGCTGACCTACCTCGTTCGCGTCTACCCCGATCCGGAAGAAAAGGATCGGTTAGATCGCGTTTACAAGGCGCTGGAATCCGAGGTCAACCACTTCTTCCCAGAGAGCCACATCGAGCTGTCGATGCTGGGCGACAAGCTGG
>DATKHW010000655.1:0-6706 GCA_035546275.1 Gemmataceae bacterium | reverse complement strand
AGCTGATCGCCCAGCGTGGAGTCGTTCTTGACCTCCGTGCGCGCCTCGATCACGTCTTCGTAGGCGTGATCGAGATCCGGGTGCTTGTGTTCCGCGTACTTCTTGTCGGCCTCCGGGTCGTCCTTGATGTCGTCCACGTTCACGCCGGCCCCCTTCAGGGCGGTCTCGGTTTGCTTGATCGCCTGGTGCAGGGCGTGGCGGATCTCGTCGAGATGGCCGCCGTAGCCCTCATGCGCCCCTTCCAGCTTGTCGCGGAGCTTGCGCATCTCGTGCAGCGCGCTGAGCAGCTGTTTATGGTGGTGGACCACAGGCGGCGGGGTCGGAGCGGGCATGGAGGCGTTATGGATCGCATAGAGGATGAAGCCGACGCCGCCACCGACGAGGATCAGGGACAGGAGGGCGATAATAAAGCCAGTTGTGCCGAACCATCCCACGAAGCGGCCCAGCAGACCCGGTCGGGGGAACAATCCGCGAATGCCGCGGGCCGGGAACCAATGATTGGTTCCGTCCTTACATACGAGGTCGGTCGGCAGGAGCCGCTCCGCCTTGGCCAGCATTTTCAGGTCGTCGCCCGTCACGGGACCACATTCCTGGCCTTCGCGTTTGTAGCGCCAGAGTCGAGCCATTGGCATCTCCTGGTATCGCGGGAGGATCAAGGTCAATGAAGGAAGGATTGGCCGGCCGCGGGATCAATCTGCGACCGGCTGTTCACCTGCGGAATGCGGCGACCGCGCGGAACTTGCGCCGACGGCGGCGATGCCGTGAGAGGAACCGGCGGCGAAGAGTCCCGCCGGAGCAATGGCGCAAAAACGTGCGGCGCCGATGTTGTAGACGCTGGGCGGCCGCGCGGCCAGGCGACGGGCGGCAAGCAGCATTGGAGCGAATTCCAGGGAAAATGATTTCTTGCTGGACGCCCAGCGCGCCGATCGGGTACGATTCGTTTTCCCATCGGGACTCGCCGCCGGGAGAGATGGAATGCAAGCACGGTTGACCCTCGAAAGCGGATCCGCCATTCCCGCCGACAGCACGCTGCACGAAGACCAACCGGTCACGCTGGGCCGCGGCCTCGACAACACGATCGTCCTCAGCGACAAATGCGCCTCCAAGCTGCACGCCCGCATTTTCGCGGTCGGAGGCCGTTGGATGCTTCGCGATCTCGGTTCGCGCAACGGTGTGCTGGTGGACGGCCGCCGCGTCCGCGGCGAGATGGAAATCAATTCGGGAATGGAGATCGGATTCGGCGAGATCCGCTTCCGCTTCACGTCCGACGCGCTCTCGCCTCCCGAAGGCGCAGACGGGGCCACGGCGGAAGCCCCGGCCGTGGTGGTGCGCGAGCCGATCGCGGACGACCAGACGGCGCTGCTGCCCGATGAACTCACCGCGCTGTACCGCTTTCTGTCGGCCTCGCTCGCCGAGGCGGAGCCGTACGGACTTATTCGTCTGGCTTTGGAAACGCTCTATCGGCAGACCCGCGCCGACTTCGTGGGCTATCGCGGGCTCGACGCCGACGATTTGCTGGTGGTGCTGCCGGAACGGGAGCGCGTGGAAACCTGCCTGAGCAGCCGAATGACGCGGAAGGCCCTGACCAATGGGGCCGCCGTCTGGCTGGCGGACCCGGTGGACGCGGCAATGAGCGGCGAAAGTCTGGCGGGCGTGCGCGACGCCTTATGCGTGCCGCTGCGCGACGCGCGTGCAGCCGAGGCCCCGGAAGAACCGTCGCTGGGCGCCCTGCACGCGTATCGGCGTCAGCGGCCGTTCACGGAACGGGAGCTGCGCTTCTGCGAAGTGCTGGCCGGCTGCCTGGCCGGCTGTTTGCGCGGCGTGCGCGACCGCCGCGCCCTGGAGGCCGACAACTCGCGCCTCCGCCTCGGCTCGCCCGGCGGCGACGACGCGCTCGTCGGCGACAGCCCCGCCGTCCGCCAGCTGCGCGATCAGGTCGCGCGCCTGGCCGACCACGCCGGCAGCATCCTTATCACCGGAGAAACCGGAGTGGGGAAAGAGCTGGTGGCGCTCGGGCTTCACCGCGCCAGCCGCCGCCGTCATGGCCCCCTGGTGACGGTCAATTGCGCCTCGCTGAATCCGAGCACCGCCGTGGCCGAGTTCTTCGGCCATGCGCCCGGCGCCTACACGGGAGGCGAAAAGGCCCATCCCGGGTTTTTTCAGCAAGCCGACGGCGGCGCCCTGTTCCTCGACGAGGTCGGCGAACTGTCGCCGGAAATGCAGGCCATGCTGCTGCGCGTTCTGGAGACGCGCCGGTTCCGGCCGATGAAGGCGGTGGAGGATTTTTCGGTGGACGTGCGCGTGCTGGCCGCGACCAACCGCGACCTGGCGCGCGAGGCCCGGGCGGGCCGCTTCCGGCAAGACCTCTTTTACCGCTTTACGGTATCCATCCATGCGCCGCCTTTGCGCGACCATGCGGAGGACATTCCCGCTTTGGCTCGACATTTCCTCGCTGGGCTGCGCTGCAGCGGCCTGCGGTCGGCGGCGCTGACGGAGGCGGCGCTGGAACGCCTGCGGTCCTATGCCTGGCCTGGCAACGTCCGGCAACTGCGCTACGTCCTGGAAGGGGCGGCGGCCCTGAGTCGGGACGGACGCATCGACGCGGCCGATCTGCATCTATGTGAAGGCGGCGCGGAGTCGGCCAACGAGCCGCCGATCAAACTGGAAGAGCTGGAGGCGTGGGCAATCCGACGGGCGTTGCAGCGGGCCGGCGGCGAGAAGAAACGCGCCGCTGAGTTGCTGGGCATACACCGGGAAACGCTGCTGGCAAAGATTCGCAAGTATGGGATCAATGGCGAGCAAAACAGCGAGCGGCCGGCGTAAGCCGGCGGATAGGGCACCGAGTCGGCGTCGCCGCGACCTATCCCCCCCGGCTTACGCCGGCGCTCGCCGATCAAAAGCGATTTCAGGCGACCGGCTTGTTGACGACCACCTGAGGGGGCGATGATGCAGCCGGATTCTCTTTGCCGTGAATGGCGTCGAAGACTTCCTGGCGGTGCACCGGCACCTCCTTGGGAGCGACGATGCCAAGCCGCACCTTGTCGCCGCGGATCTCCACCACCGTGACGATGACGTCGTTGTTGATGACGATACTTTCGTTTTTTTTCCTGGACAGTACAAGCATCGCCGACTATCCTTCCGAGTGTCAAGAGGTCGAAGGGAGGCTGGAAGAACGCGTACACGCGGCTTGACGGTCGGACGTGGACGCATTGGGGAAAGGCGACTTTCCCTCCTTTCACTCCAGGATGAAGCTTCGCTGGCCCAGGCGTCGACTTCCGGCAGGGATGATCCGCCGGAACCTCAACGCCCACCAACACTTCATCACTTATCAATGCTATCCGTCCACGGAATATCCGTCAAGGGTCGTGGCGCGCGCACAGCCGCTTTTCCAAGGGCGGCGCACATCTTTGACCAGCCCGTGACCACTGCCGGATGAAATTGTGAATCGTAACCTTGCTGACACAGTGAGGCGCGTGCGCGCGTTGCTACCCCGATGCGCCTGGCCGCACGGTTCAGGCGCGCCGGAACACGAGCGAGAGGTATTTGGGGTCGTCAAGTACGGGGAAATCACTCAGCCGCTGCGTTGTGCCCGGCTCGGTGGGACACCAATGCAGCTCATCGCCGTCCACGGCGTAAATGCACAGCGCCACCTTGCCGCGGTGCATGGCCGGGCCTTCGTCGATGCGCATGTCCATGGCCCGGGGCGCCCGGCTGGGGTCGAGCCAGAAGGCCCCCATGTACATGTCGCCGCCCTTGTAGCGAAACGTGAAAAGGCGGCCGGCCACCAGCAATTCGGCCACGCGTCGGCCGGCCGATGAAACCCACGTCCCTTGCAACCGGGCCAGATCAGTGTGCAGGGCCGATTCCGCCTCCGCAATGTGCGGAAGTAAGTGCGTCGCCATTCGAAGCCTCCGCATCGGGGTCCGTCCCAAGGAGAGCCGAGGCCAGTCGCCGCAGGGAGGCGGGCCGGCCCGGGTGCGTTGGATGACAGCGGTAACAGCCGGATTATACCCGCCGCCGATTCGGCCGCAAGAAGATACTTCACGGATTTTTCGCGCCCTAGCCCGGTCGTGATTCGGCGTCTACACCAACGGCGATGCGCCTTCGTTTCTCGCCAGGGGAAGCCTCATGCCGCAAAACCCTCTTCGCGTCGGCCTGGTCGGGGCCGGCGCCAATACGCGGACGAAACATATCCCCGGACTTCGCGCCGTGGTCGGCGTCGAGATTACGGCCGTCTGCAATCGCCGGCCGGAGTCCACTGCCGCCGTAGCGCGTGATTTCGACATTCCGCGCGCCTTCGACCGCTGGCAGGACCTTGTCGCCGACGCGAACATCGACGCCGTGGTTATCGGCGCCTGGCCGTATCTGCATTGTCCCGTTGCGCTGGCAGCGCTGGAGACGGGAAAACACGTTCTAACCGAGGCGCGCATGGCCTGCAACGTCGCCGAGGCCCGCCTCATGCAGGCGGCCTCCGAGCGGCATCCGAAACTGGTCGCTCAGATCGTACCCAGTCCCTACGGTCTCAAGGGCGATGTGGTAATGCGTGAACTTATCGCGTCGGGTTGGCTCGGCGAATTGCGTGAGGTCCAGATCTACAGTTTCAACGGCGCCCTGGCCGACCCGGCCGCGCCGCTGTCCTGGCGGCAGGACGGCGTGCTGTGCGGCGTCAACATGCTGTCGCTCGGCATCATCCATGAGACGCTGATGCGCTGGGCGCCGAAGCCGGTGCGCGTGCTGGCTCAGGCCCATGCGTTTATCCCGCAGCGCATCGATCCCGACAGCGGCATTCGGCGGCCCGTGGAAAGGCCCGACAGCGTGCAGGTAATGGCCGTGCTGGAAAGCGGCGCCCGCGCTGTCTACCACTTCAGCGGCGTGACGTCGTTCGGCCAAGGCATGGGCATTGGCCTGTATGGCGCCAACGGGATGCTGCATTACGACCTGGCGACCGATCGCATTTCCGGAGCGTCGCGCGCGACAGGTCAGGAGATGAAAGAGATACCTATCGCCGCTGAGAAAGCGGGCGGCTGGCGTGTGGAGGCGGATTTCGTGGCGTCGATCCGCGATGGGGAGCCGGTGCGCTTCACCGATTTCCCGACTGGCGTCGCTTACATGGAATTCACCGAGGCCGTGGCGGTCAGCGCCCGCGATGGCCGAGTACTGGCGTTGCCGCTCGCTCAATCGGCGCCCGTGTGAATGGAGTGTCGCCTGGCGCCGTCATGCCAGCAGCTTCTGCACTACCTCTCCGCTCACATCCGTCAGCCGGAAGTCGCGGCCCTGGAACCGATACGTCAGCTTCGTGTGGTCGAAGCCCAGCAGCGACAACAGCGTCGCGTGCAGGTCGTGGACGTGGACGCGATCCTCGACCGCGTTGAAGCCGAAGTCGTCCGACGTCCCCAGGGTCACGCCCGGCTTGATGCCGCCGCCGGCCAGCCAGTAGGTGAAGCAGTTGGGGTGATGGTCGCGGCCGTCGTTGCCGCCGCCCTCCACCATCGGCGTCCGGCCGAACTCGCCGCCCCAGATCACCAGGGTGTCGTGCAGCATTCCCCGCATTTTGAGATCCTTCACCAGCGCCGCCGACGGACGGTCGCAGTCGTGGCAGTTCTTCGTCAGGTCGGCCTTGAGGTTGCCGTGCTGGTCCCATGCCTCGTGGAACAGCTGCACGAAGCGCACGCCGCGCTCCAATAGCCGCCTCGCCAGAAGGCAATTGTTGGCGAACGACGCCTTGCCCGGCTCCGCCCCGTACATGTCGAGGACCGACTGCGGCTCCTTCGACAGGTCCATCAGGTCCGGGGCGCTCGTCTGCATCCGGTAGGCCATCTCGAACGAGTTGATGCGCGTGGCGATTTCCGGGTCGCCGACCGCGTCGAGCCGATGGTGGTTGAGCGACTCCACGGCGTCGAGCGTGTCGCGCTGCACCCCAGCGTCCACGCCCTTGGGGTTGGACAGGTACAGTACCGGGTCGCCGCCGCTGCGGAAGACCGTGCCGTTGTAGACGGTCGGCAAAAAGCCGCTGCCCCAGTTGGAATTGCCGCCGCTCGGCCCCTTCTTGCCGGAGCTGAACACCACGAAGGCCGGCAGGTCGCGCGACTCGCTGCCGAGGCCGTACAGCGTCCAGGCGCCGAAGCTCGGCCGGCCGAACAACGGCGAGCCGGTATTCATCAGGATCTGCGCTGGGGCGTGGTTGAAAGCGTCCGTCACCAGCGACTTGACAATGGCCACGTCGTCCACGACCTCCGCCAGTCCGGGCAGCAATTCCGACAACTCCGCGCCGCATTGGCCGTATTTGGCGAATTTGAACTTGGGACCGAGGAACTTGGCGGTGGGGCTGATGAAGGCGGCGCGGTAGCCCTGGATGAGGTCGGGCGGCGGCGACGTGCCGTCGAACTTGGCCAGCTGCGGCTTGCAATCGAACAGCTCCAGGTGGCTCGGCGCCCCGGCCATGAACAGGTAGACGACGCGCTTGGCCTTGGCGGGATACGGCGGCGCTTTCGGGGCCAGCGGATTGCCGCCGGCTGTGGAGGCGGCATCCTCCGCGCGGGTGCCGGGTCCCAGCAGCTGGGCCAGGGCGAGGCTGCCGAGTCCAACCGCGCAGTCGCGGAAGAACCAGCGGCGGCTGACTTGCGTCGAGTTTTGACCGCGGTAAAGGTGGGCCTGGCAGTTCATGGTTGGGTCCTCGGAAACGTGGGGCGGGTTTGTAACCGGCCGT
>DATKHW010000654.1:0-7947 GCA_035546275.1 Gemmataceae bacterium | reverse complement strand
GTCGCCCTTCTGGACGACCTCGCTGGGATGGGCCACCTTGCGCACCCAGCTCATGTCGCCGACGTGCCGGCTGCCGACGGGGTACTTGTCGGCCACCGTCGCCCACGGGCTGGGCGTCTTCTGCTTCAGCCCCAGCGCGATTTTTTCCTTTTCGCGATCGATTTTGAGGACGACGACTTCCAATTCCTGGTCGATGTGAACCACGTCGGCCGGATTGGACACGCGGTTCCAGGCCATGTCCGTGACGTGCAACAGCCCGTCGATTCCGCCAAGGTCTACGAAGGCGCCGAACTGGGCGATGTTCTTGACGACGCCCTTGCGGAGCTGGCCGACCTCGATTTCCGCCAGCAGCTTCGTCTTCATCTCCTCGCGGCGGTCTTCGAGCAGTTTGCGGCGGCTTACGACGATGTTGCGGCGGGCCTCGTCGATGACGGCGATCTTGCACTCAATCGTTTGGCCGACGTACACGGCGATGTCCTGGGGCCGGCGGATATCAACCTGGGACGCCGGCAGGAATGCGTGGACGCCGATGTTGACCAGCAGGCCGCCCTTGATCTTGCGGGCGACCACGCCGGACACGACGTCGCCTTCTTTATGCTTCTCGACCACCTCGCGCCACTGCTTCTGCCGCTTGGCTTTGTAATAGCTGAGGACGACCGCGCCGGTCTCGTCCTCCACGGCCTCCAGCAGCACTTCGATTTCGTCGCCCGGCCGCGGCAAGACGATCTCGCCGGCGCCTTCGTCGAACCATTCGCGCAGCTCCACCGCGCCTTCGCTCTTGTAGCCGACGTCCACCCAAACATGGTCGGCGGTCACCTTGCGGACGCGGCCGGTGACGACCTTGTTGTCGCGGAATTCCTGCTCCTCGGCCGGCAACCAGTCGGCGCCGCCTTGGTCGAAGGCCGCCTCCAACTCGTCGCGGAGCTGGTCGTCGGTTGGTTCATACTGGCGGAGCAGGTTTCGATTCACCATGCCGTGCGGCCTCCCTAAATGAGAAATTCCTGATCCTTTATTGCGGCCTCATTTTCGCGCCCGGCCGCCAGCCAGGCGCTGCAGGCGGAGAGACGATCCGAATTCGGTGCTCCGTAAGTCGCGCCCGAATGACGGGTCGCCCACCGGCGCCGAGCGACCATTGTTTGCAGACGGTGTGGGACTAGGAAGGGGGATGGGGAGATGACACGAAGGACATCAAGGCCACGGCCCGGTTCACGAGACCCAACGCATCCTATCTTACGGCAAACGGGGGCGAAAGGACAGGGGGATCAGCAGGAGCCGCCCGGCAGACTCTCCGTTTCCACTGTAGCACATGCTCCGGATCGGGTCCCAACCAGGTGGGGGCCTCGCCCGTCTTAATGGGAGGCGCAAGCGCGCCCGCTGCGACGCATGCTGCAGCGCTCAGCTACTAGAATGGCTCAATGTTTTCGCTGGACCGCCTCATCCCATCCGGAGTGGAACGCGATATGAAAAAGCTCTCGCTCATGCCTGTCGCAGGGCTCACCGCGCTGGCCGCCGTGCTGCTGCCGGCCGCCGACGATCCCAAACCCGTCAAGCCGGTCAACCTCGACTGCAACACCAGCGCCGACGAAGACGACCCGCACATTTCCAGCAACGGCGCCACGCTGTATTACGACGTCGCCGCCAAAACCAAGATCGATCTCATGGTTTCCAAGTACTCCGGCGGCAAGTGGGCGCCCGGCAAGCCGCTGGGGGGATACGTCCAGTCGCCGATGGACGTCAAGAAGCCGGCCGACGACCGCAGCGTTTTCCTCACTGCGGATGGGGTTTATCCGCAATACTTTTACTTTGCCTCCAACCGGGATGAAAAAGAAGAGAAGGGCGACAACTACGACCTTTATGTTTCCTACCGCGATGGGCCGACCAAGGAATTCGTGCCTCCCGAGGCCGTCGTCAAGACGGACACCGCGGACGATGAATTGCATCCCTGGCTGACGAGGGACGGCAAGATGTTGTATTTCAGCCGCAAGACCAAGGACGGCTGGCGTGTCTTCACAGCGACGCGCGCCAGCGGCAAGACGGCCCAGGGTTTCGACGATCCGGCGCTGATCGACGAGCTGCCGCCGGATTACCACCACCCCACGCTGACGCCGGACGGCAACACAATGTATCTGCAAGGACCGCTGGACAAGGGACGATGGGGGCTGTTCGTCTCGAAGAAGGACGGCAAGACGTGGGGCAAGCCGGAAGCGCTCGATATGTTGAACGACCCCTCGGGACCGACCGGCGACCGTTCGCCGTGCGTGAGCCGGGCCGGTCAGACGCTGTACTTCGCCTCGGATCGCGCGGGAGGCCGGGGCGGCTTAGATCTCTATTCTGTTTCGCTCGCCGATCTGAAAAAATAAGCCACGGGACGCACGGAATACACGGAAATTGTCTTCTTTCCCGTGTGTTCCGTGCGTCCCGTGGTTTATTTCTCGAACTGCAGCGATTCTTCCACCTCTTTTACCAGTTCGGGCTCGGCCCGGCGGCGTTCTGCGACGAACTGGTTGGAAGGATCATCCTTGCAGGTGAGAGCGTAGCGAACAATGGCCCTCTTCATGATTGGCGCATCGAAGCCCGGCATGCCGTAAACGGCCAGGATATCGGGCGTCAGGTCCCACCATTTCCATTTGCGCAGATCCTCGACGGCGATGTCGGCCAGCTCTCCCTGGGCGATCATTGCCGTCAAGCACTTGAGGATGGCGTCGTGGTTTTCCTGCGGCCGCCAACCGTGGTACATGCGCACCGTCCGCACCACGGCCAGTCGCATCGGCAGCGGCTTTCGACTGTCGCGCAAAACCGCCGTCGCCTTGTCCCAGCCGTCGCGCGGCCGGAGGTGGATGTAGCCGCCCATGCAGCCGTCGTAGGAGCTGACCGTCCGCTCGCCGTCGCCGTTGAGCTGGGCGGCCAGGAAATCGGCGTCCGCGTCGCCGCCGCAGCCGCCGAGCAGAAAGGCATAGAGGCTGACCCGCTCCGGCGGCGTCTGCGGGTCCGTGATCCAGGCCCGCAACTTCTCGGCCGACAGCTTCGACGACGCATTGCCGATTTGCAGATCGTTCGCCCGCGCAAATTCCAGGAAGGCGTCGTGCGCCACTTCTTTATCAGGATTTTCCAGGTAGCGGAAGTAGAAATCGAGGTTGCCGCCGGGGTCTTTCGGATCGAGCGCCAGCGCCTTCTTGATATAGTCGAGGCTGTCGGCGCCGGTAATCGGCACGCCGCGATAGGGATCGAGTTTGTCGTCGTTTACGTCGCAAAAAACGAGGAAACGCGGCGGGTTCTTCGGGTCGCTGATCGGCAGATAGCGGCCCAGGTCGATTAGTTTTTTGCCATTGAGCGCCGGGTCCGGGCGCAGCACGGCGTCGATCGCCAACTCTGTGTTTGTGGAGCTGCGCGGGTTCACCAGCGTCCCGAACAGGATCAACCGGGCGCTGGCCTGCACCGCCTCTTGCCGCCAGGTCGGCGCCTGCTGCAGCAACCCGCCGCACAAACTGCACGCCGGGGCAGGGCAGGGGACCCCGGACAAAAATACGATCAACGTCGGCGCTAAGAGTCGGCGGCGGAACATTAGGGCCTCCTCGAATAAGAACGATCCGTCATTTCCCCTGTTCCAGCTTGAGCAATTCTTCCACGTCGGCCACGCCCTGTGGATCGGCCTGCCGCTGCTGGGTCACGAAGGAGGAGTCTGCCGGAATCTCCGGGAAGCTCAGCGCGAAGCGCAAGACGGCGCGGCGCACCACCGGCGTGGTCTTATAGAAGTCCGTGGATCGCACGTTCAGGACCTGGTCCGTCATGTCGGAGCATTTCCACTTACGCAGATCGTCGATGGCCAGGTCGGCGATGTCGTTCTGCTTGAGCAGCTGGGATACGCCGTCGCATAGGTCCTTCGCCTTGACCAGCTCCGGCCGATAGTCGTGCAGAAAGCGCGCCGCCCGGAGTGCGGCGTAGCGCAGCAGGAACTCCTTGCTGGAATCGCCCATGACGCCGCGGATGTACGCCCAGCCTTCCTTCGGGTCGATCATGGTGTACCCGGCTAGGACGCCGTCCACGCCGCTGCTGAGCTTGCGAACGCGGTCCTCCACCAGCGACCGCAGCAGCTTCGCATCGTCGGCCTTGCCGCAGTGGCCCAGCAGCGAGCCGTACAGGCCGATGCGATACCCCGGCGTGCTGGAATCGCGCAGCCAGCCGGCGATCTTCTCGGCCGGCAGGTCCTTCGCCATCGCGCGGTAGTCGGTATAGCTGGCGTTGGCGAATTCCTTGAATGCATCCATGCCGATTTCGGGGTCGCTATTGTCGAGATAGTTGAAAAAGAATTTGAGCCTATCCGCCGGCTCCTTGGGCAGATTTTGCACTTTGGTGAGGTAGTCCACCATATCGCTGCCCGGGGGGACCGCCATGCCGCGGTAGGGATCGATCTCTTTCTTGAAGACGTTGCAGAAGACCAGGAACTTGTTTTGTCCCGCCACCTCGGGCGGCAGGTATTTCGGCAGCGTGACCGCTTTCTTGTCCCCCGCTTTCTTGGCGATGTCGTCGAGAACCGGGTGCTTTTTGACGACGGCGTCGATGACAAGGTCCGTGGTTTGCGCGTTGTCGTTCGCGTTCGTCAGCGAGCCGAAAAGCACCATGTCGGCGCCGGACACTTCGCCGGCCAGCGTCTGGCCCTGCATGGAACAGAACGGGCAAGCCGGCGCGGGGGCCGACGCGACGAACAGCAGCAGGGCGGGCAGCGGCAGTAGGCGGCGCAAGGTGTGGGGCATCGACGGGGACTCCACGGGCGATGCGGTGGGAGCAAGTCAGAAGCTATTATTGTCCGACCGGGGAGGCGAAGCAAGCGCAACCATCGAGGCAGGGCTATGCCGTTTGGGGATCAAGCTGGTTCAGCAAATCGTGAACGATCGCAAAGGCGCGGCGCACCTTGTCGTGGGCCTCGTTCAGCACGTTCAGATAGTAGCGGGATCGCCGAAAGGTCTTGCCACGCTTTTCCGGCGCAAAGTGGTCGGAATCAAGCAGATTGTCGTGGATGTCGGCCAGCTTGCACACCTTGACCTGCCAAGGAGAGCGCCTTAGCCCTTCGGCGTAGCGCTTCTCGCGTTCGTCTTCCTGCTCGCGTTTTTCCTTGGTCAGCGCCTTCACCCAACCGGCGATTTCGGACCCGAATTCGTTTTCAATGTCGTCGAAATCCGTGGTAGTGTCTTCGATGGCGTCATGCAGGACGGCGGCCGTCAGCACATCGTCGTCATCCACGCCGAAGACGTGTCGCACCGTGAGACAGACGCGGAAGACGTGGCTGACGTACGGCGTTTGACCGTCCTTGCGCAGCTGATGGCGATGCGCGCGGGCGGCGAAAGCCGCCGCCCGCAACAGTCGGTCCAGGGAAGCAGGAGGCCACGGCATGCACGAATTCCGTCGCATCAATTCAGGTAGGGATTGCCCGGCGGCGCGACTTCCTTCACCAGCGCGTCCGGATGATCGCCGGTCGGCGTCAGCGACCAGTGCTCGTTCGGCGTGAGAATTAGGGTCGTGACTACGCCGTTGCCGTCGGAGCGCGGCAAGAACTGGACCCAGCCCGTGATTTGCACCCAGCGCCCGCGCAAGCGCTCGCCGTCCAGGGTCAGGTTTTTGAATTGGGCGTCGGGATCGATCAATATGACCGCGTCTAGTCCGACGGCGTCCGCGGCGCAGCAGCTGATTTTGTAGCGGCGGAGCGTAAACGAGCGGCTGTCTTGCGGCACGTATTGACCGATGAGCTGGACCGTCTTGCCGTCGTAAGCCGCGCGATTCTCGGCGAAGAGAGCCGCATAGGTAAGTTGCTGGAAATTGATCTTTGTGGGCACATCCGCAACCTTGCCGCCCGACCGCGCACTCGAGCTGTTCGCTTGGGTTGGAGCGTCCCCGGCGATGAGCGACCCTAACGGCACCACGAAGTAAATGGCCACGGGCAGCAGCAGCACAGCGAAGCGCCACGGCGCCAGGCCGTGGTTATGACCGTCGTGTCCGTGGCCATGCCCATGGCCCTCGCCGTTGTGGGGCGCCGGCGCGACCGCCGCTGCCGGCGCCGGGTTGGGAGACGGAATGGCAGCCGTTCCGGCGAGGGCCAGGGCCGCGCCCGTTTGCACGGCCGCTTCCGCAGGCGCCTTCTCCGAGGCATGGACGTGGCCATGTCCATTGCCGTGGACGTGAACATGGTCGTGCCCATGCGCATGGCTGTGTTCGTGGTCGTGGTCGCAATGAGAATTGTCGTGATGGTGATGATCGCAGTGGTTATGGTCGTGGGCATGCTCGTGGGAGTGGCCGTGGCCCTGCGCGTGATCGTGATCGTGGTTGTGATCGTGATGATGATCGTGCTCGCCGGTCGCTTTCTCCTTGCCGGCCGCCAGCCAGACGGCGACGCCGTTGACGGCGGACAGGACGATCAGGGCGACGCCGCCCGCAAGCACCCAGCCGTGGAACTTGGCATCCAGCAAGTTCTTGAGCGTATCAGAGGCCCATAGGATGACTGTTACGCCGCCAAAGGCCGCGCACACGCCGATCGTAAGGAGCTGTTCCAGATAGAACTGGCCGTGGTCATGGTGTGCATGGTCGTGTGAATGGCCCATGTAAAGATCTCCCAAAACGAGAATGCGGTCCGCTAGGTCGTCGGGGCGGTGTCCTTGGGCGGCGGCACCGGTTGCAGGTCGGCGCCGTAGCCGGGAATCCTAATCTCCACGTTCGTATATGGCACACGAACGTCCATGCCGTCCCAGATCACGTGGACGACCATTGCGTACACAAACGTCTGGACGATCACGGATAGGAAGATGGTATAAATCAACCGCGGCCGGAACACGCGAGTATACATGAAGTAGAGCTTGAAGTCGAGCATGGGGCCGAGCACCAGGAAGGCCAGCTTGGCCGCCGGCCGCATGGTCGCATAGCTGGCCGCCACGAAAGCGTCCGCTTCACTGCACAGGCACAGGACCACGGCCAGGCCCATCATGATGAGGATGGCCAGGTAGGGGAAATCTTTGGACCAGGCGGCAACGGCGTTCTGCGGGACCAGCTGGCGCGTCAAAGCCGCAATCAGGCCGCCCAGGATCAGGAACACCATGATGTCCACAAAATCGTGCAAGCTCGTCTGCACGATATTTGTCATTCGCTCCCACAGCGACCTCCGACGCTCCGGGGCGTCTTCGTCCAGCAGGGGCAAGCTGCTCGGCGTCGCCAGCGGCGTCAGCAGCTTGTTGCCGTACTTGCGATACTGCCAATCGACGATCAGGCTGGTCCCAATGGCGACCAGGTAGCCCAGGCCCATGCGCAGACCCATCATCCACCAGCCGCCCATTTGCGGCGCCATGCCGGGCAGCACCGGCGTTCCTTCCTTGCCCTGAAAGGCCATGAAGGTGCTGAGCATCACGACGACGTTAATGATCGGCCCAGCCAGCAGGTAGGCGGTACAGCAGCTGACGGGCAGCCCCTTGCGGAGCAGCCGGCGCATCACCGGAATAATGCCGCATTCGCACATGGGGAAGATGAGGCCGAGCAAGCCGCCGATGGCGATGGAAAGGAATCGGCTGCGCGGCAGCAGTCGTGTAATGAGCTTTTGCGGCACCAGCTCCTCGAGCAGCCCGGCGATGATCGCCCCGAGGACGATAAACGGCATCGCCTCGAGCAGGATGCTCATGAAGATGAGGATCAGGTTGGGGATGTTGATGGCCGCATGGTACTGCCACAAATCTATGGGGATGACCAGGGCTTTCGATCCATTTGCGGCGGAGTCCATGATGCTCGCGGCGTTTTCAGGAAAGTGCAGTGCGGCGGGCGGTAAGCTAACTCGTTCTACGCTGAGCCGGCGGGTGCGGGTTCACCACAAGGTCCGAAACCCCGCAGGATTCCATTGTCCACGGCGTTCGGGTCGTTTGCAACATCGATCCCCGTGCCCGGGCGCCGGCGCGCGAAGGATTTGCCCCGGAACAG
>DATKHW010000653.1:0-11244 GCA_035546275.1 Gemmataceae bacterium | reverse complement strand
CGAACTAATGAGATTGAAAGGGGATATTGGAGATGGATTGTTTGCGAATTTACAACGTCCCCGCCTTTGGCAGGTTAAGCAAGTTCAATCGGCCGCTGTTGCAGATGCGACTGGACCCAGGCCGTGAACTCGTCGCGCTTCAGAACACCGGCGGCCAGCTGCAAGATCGCCTGCTCCTGCTCATCAATCCCCGCCGCCAGCTACCAGCCGTTCAGAACCAAGAACGTCTCCATCGCCGCATGGCCCACCCGCTTATTGCCGTCCACGAAGGGGTGGTTGCATACCAGAGAGAACCCCAGCGCCGCCGCCTTCTCTCCCAGGCTCGGATACAGATCCTGGCCCCCGAACGCCATTTGGGGCTGGGCAAGCGCCGAATCCAGCCCGCCCAAATCCCGGACGCCGCCCAGGCCGCCGGACTGCTCGATCACCAGCCGGTGGAGTTCCAGGACCTCCTCCAGGGTCAGATAGCGGATCATGCTAGGCGCCGGTAGAGTTCCGCGTTCTTTTCCAAGACGTAAGCCGCCGCTTGACGGAACGGTTCATCGGGCCGGTCGAGGAGTTGCTCGACGCGCCGGCGCAAGAACTCCTCGGGGGCCAAGCCCGCCTGTTCCGCCCGCAGGCGCAGCTGCGCCGCGCGCTCGTCCGAAAGAGGGATGGCAATGGTCGTCATGGCAAAGACTCCTCGCTGCGGGGGCATAGGATCGGCGGGGCCGCTTTGCATACATTGTACGCTGATGAACCAAGCGGAAAACGGTCAAGCGGTAAACGAGACGGCGTAGATTGGCTGCTTGAGAATCTAAATTATCCCCTATGTCAGCCACGTCAGAAACGATGGCAGAAGGTTGCCTCAAAGCCCCCATTTACTTCCTGCTTTGAATCCCCGAACTGCAGTTGAAAGTCCACGATGTTCTGACGCGTAAACATGAATGGCAGCTTCTGCCGAGCAAGAATGGTGCTGGCATGTCGTTCCTCTTCAAACTGACCGTCGTTCTCCCGCGCAAGAACAACCACTCGAATTAGTCTACTCACCCAGTTGTCCGAGAACACGAACTTGTTCTCTGCTGCGACGTATGAGGCGCACAAGGCTCCATCACTGGAACGCTGAAACTCAATTGTATGCGGGAGCTTGGCGGCATGCACGAGTTCGCAACGGACGTACTTGTACATGATGGCCGGATGGCTCAGCATCATGGGTGGAGCGCTTGGATCTTCCGGGTCGGGACAAGGAGCAGACAACTTGAGGCGAAGCCCTTTGCCATAAACGGACTCACTTTCTTCGCCAAGGAACGTTTGAAAGGCTTCACTGTCTCCCATTTCTTTACCAGGCTTCCAGCTACTCTTTGTGCCGGCTGGGTAACGAAGTCGAGATGTCGCTGCTACGGCTACCAGGACCGATAAGAGCGCACCATCCTTGCGACCGATGCCATCGAGAATTACCGTGTCTTCAAGACGCTGCCGGATGCTCATGAAATTGCTCTCCTGCGCCAAATAGCGAATTCTACAGCATGGAGCGCGAAAAGCCTATCGACCTGCCTTTGTGAATGGAAACGCTTTGGCCTCTCAATGCTTTCTCCTTGCCTGCCGCCCCAGGCGCGGTTACGATCCATTCTGCCTACCCCGCCGGCCCCCCTCCGGAGGACCGCGTCGTGTACCGCCGTCGCGCCGCCGCTGTCCCATCCTATCTGTGGGCCGTCGTCGTCCTCTGCGCAGCCGGCGCCGCCGTCCGCGCCGACCCGCCGGCCAAACCGTGGGCCTTCCGCCCCGTCCAGCCGCCGCCCATCCCCGCCGTGAAGGACGCCGCCTGGGTGCGCACGCCCATCGACGCCTTCATCCTGGCCAAGCTCGAAGCGGAAAACCTCAAGCCGGCGCCGGCCGCCGACAAAAGCACTCTCCTTCGCCGCGTATATTTCGACCTGATCGGTCTGCCGCCGACGCCGGATGAGCGGAAGGCGTTCCTGGAGGACCCGTCGCCGCGGGCCTTCGAGAAAGTCGTGGACGGTCTGCTGGCCCGGCCGGAGTACGGCGAACGCTGGGCCCGGCACTGGCTCGACGTGGCCCGCTACGCCGAAAGCAACGGTTATGAGCGCGACGCCGCCAAGCCGAGCGCCTGGCGCTACCGCGATTACGTCATCGACGCCTTTAACACGGACAAGCCGTATGACCGCTTCGTGATGGAACAGCTGGCCGGCGACGAGATGCCCGGATCGAACGCCGAGACGCAGACGGCGCTGACGTTCCTGCGGCTGGGGACGTGGGACGACGAGCCGGCCGATCCCGCCGTCGATCGCTGCGACCAGCTCGACGATATGCTGGGCGCGACGGCGTCGGCCTTCCTCGGCGTGACGCTGCGCTGCGCCCGCTGCCATGACCACAAATTCGATCCGTTTACGCAGAAAGATTACTACGGCATGTTGGCGGCGTTCCAACCGCTCAAGCGGCCCCAGGTGGGCCGGACCGAGCTGGACCTGCCGGTCGGCACGCCGGAGGAGACGCGGCCGTTTCAGCAGACCCAGGAGCGCTGGCAAGCGGACGCGGACGATCTGGAAAAGCGCATTGACGCGCTGAAGGACGCCGACAACGACGAAGACCGCCGGCTGCGCGATCAGCTCGACCAGGACCTCACGGCCCTCAAGGCCGCCCGGCCGAAGGATGGGCCGCGGGCGTACATCTTTTTCGAGGACGGTCCGACGGCGCCGGCGACGCACATTCTCCACCGCGGCGATCCGAAACGGCCGGGCGCCGAGGTCGGGCCGTCGGTCCCCGCCGTCCTGACGACGGCCCAGCCGGCGCCGCCGACGCCGCTGGAGAAGACGACCGGCCGGCGCCTGTGGCTGGCGAAATGGATCGCCAGCCCCGACAATCCGTTGACGGCCCGCGTGATGGTCAACCGCGTCTGGCAGTATCATTTCGGCCGGGGCGTCGTCGGCACGCCGAACGATTTCGGCGTCATGGGCGACGAGCCGACGCACCCGGAATTGCTCGATTGGCTGGCCGACCGCTTCGTGAAGGACGGCTGGTCGCTGAAAAAACTCCATCGGCTCATTGTACTATCCAATACATACCAAACATCGGCAGCCCTGGACGGCGGCGATGTGAAGGGCGACAAACGGCTGGCGTTGTTCGGCCGATGGCGCGGCCGGCGTCTGGAGGCGGAGGCGGTGCGCGACGCGGTGCTGGCGGTGAGCGGCCAGCTGAATCCGGAGCGCGGTGGGCCGGGCGTCTATCCGCCGTTGCCGCGGGCGGTGCTGGAAGGACAGTCGCGGCCGGGCGACGGCTGGGGCCAGTCGGATGCACGGCAAGCGTCGCGGCGGAGCATCTACGTCTTCTGCAAGCGGTCGCTGCCGGTGCCGGAGCTGCAATTGCTCGACGCCCCGGACACGACGTCAAGCTGCGAAAAACGGCCGGTTTCCACGACGGCGCCGCAGGCGCTGACGTTTCTTAACGGCGCCTTCCTGAACGAGCAGGCCGGCTTCTTCGCGGATCGACTGCGGAAGGAGGCCGGCGGCGACGCGGCGGCGCAGGTGCGGCGGGCGTATGAATTGGCGCTGGGCCGAACGGCGCGGGCGGATGAGGTGGAGAAGGTCGTCGCGTTTCTGGATAGGCAAAAACGTCAGATTCAAATGGACGCGGCGGTCGCCAACGAGGAGGCGAGTTCGCGGGCGCTGGCGTCGTTCTGCCTTGTGCTGCTGAACACGAACGAATTCGCGTGGTGGGATTGATGGCGTAGGTCCGGCGAGCCGAGCCGGACCCTCTCGTTCCCGAACAGGAGTTCGGGAGCGAGGGCGGCGTGGAGATGGACCCGGAAAGCAAACCATGAATACCTTCTGCGGCCGGACAAGACGGGAATTCCTCTGGCAAGCCGGCGGCGGTTTCGCCGGCGCCGCGCTCACTGCCATGCTCCTCGAAGACGGTTTTTTCGCCAGCCGCGCCTGCGCTGAGGATGCCGCCGCCGATCCGTTGGCGCCGAAGCCGCCGCACTTCCCGGCCAAGGCGAAAGCGGTCATCTGCCTGTTCATGTACGGCGGCGTCAGCCAGGTGGACACATGGGACCCCAAGCCGGAGCTGACGAAGCGCAACGGCCAGCCGATCCCCAACCTCGACAGCGATCCGCTCTTCAAGGCCCGCAACCCCGGCAAGCTGCTGGCCTCGCCGCGATCCTTCGCCAAGCACGGCCAGTGCGGAACGGAAGTCTCCGATTTCTATCCGCATTTGTCGCAATGCGTGGACGATTTGGCCGTGATCCGCGGGACCTATTCCGACAGCTTCGCGCACGGTTCCGGCCTGTTGCAGATGAACACGGGCTTTTTGCGGCAGGGCTATCCGTCGCTCGGTTCGTGGGTGACCTATGGCCTGGGCACGATGAACCGCGACCTGCCGGCCTTCGTGGTGATGCTCGACCAGCGCGGCGGGCCGATCTCGGGGCCGCCCAACTGGAACAACGGCTTCATGCCGGCCACGTTCCAGGGCACGCAGTTCCGCGTCAGCGGCGAACCGATCCTCAACCTGTCGCCGCCGCCCGGCGTCAGCGCCGCCCAGCAGCGCAACGAGCTGGACCTGCTGAACCAGCTCAACGAGCAGAACCGCAAGGCGTCGCCCGATGACACCGAGCTGTCAGCACAGATCGCCAGTTACGAATTGGCCTTCCGGATGCAGGCGCACGCCCCGGAGGCGGTGGACCTGGCGAAGGAGCCGGAATCGGTGCAGCGGCTGTATGGGCTGGACCAGGCGCGGACGGAGCCGTTCGGCCGGCGGCTGCTGATGGCCCGGCGCCTGGTGGAGCGCGGCGTGCGCTTCGTGCAGGTCTATTCCGGCGGCGGCCACAACGACCAGAACTGGGACGCCCACGGCGATGTGCAGAAGAACCACGAACTGCACTGCGGCGAGACGGACCAACCGATCGCCGCCCTCCTGACGGACCTGAAACAACGCGGACTTTTAGACTCGACGTTGGTAGTTTGGACGAGCGAATTCGGCCGGACGCCGACGGGTCAGAACAGCAAGGGCCGCGACCACAGCCCGCGCGGCTTCACGACCTGGATGGCGGGCGGCGGGATCAAGGGCGGCGTCGTCCACGGCGCCACCGACGATTTCGGCTATGCGGCGGTGGACGGCCGGGTCCACGTCCACGACCTGCACGCGACGATGCTGCATCTGTTGGGGCTGGACCATACCAGGCTGACCTATTTCCACGGCGGCCGCGACATGCGGCTGACGGACGTGGCGGGGCAGGTGATTGCGGAGGTGATTGGGTGAGGCAGCCGTTCTGCGTTCAGGCCTATTTGATCTCGATGACCGTGAAAGGGATGTTTTGATCCGCCAGCGCTTCCAGGGCGGCCACGGGCACCAGATGCTCGCCGGATCGCAGCACCTGACCGGAGAAGCGGCCGGCCAGAAAGGCCAGGGCGCGCTTCTCGGTCTGGCGATCCGGAAATACGATCGTCACCATGGTAATCGCCTTCTGGCGGGAAAAAGCCGTCCCTTTCCATTCAGGGCGTCCACTCGGGTATTCCGTAGTCGTTGCCTTCGTTGGCGGGCTTGCTCTCCCGCATCCTTCGTTGTTCTTGTTGCAAGTCGTACTCCGTTTGGAGTCTCCTGTACTGCTCGTCCTTGCGCAGCTTCTCAAACTCCTGCCGTTGGTCTGGCGTCAGCCTCTCGAAGGCTGCGATCACCTCCCCAAGCTGTTGGTGAGGCGGCAATCTCTTGAAGGCCGCGATCCATGCCGCTTCAGCGTTGTTCATGGTTCCCTCAGTGGCGTGTCTGTTGCCCATCCCACCACTCAACCTACCGCCGCGATCAATAATCCGCAACTCGGAAGCAGCGCTTATCGGCGGTGAGCGGCCCGCGACATGCGGCTGACGCACGTGGCCGGCAAGGTGGTGCAGGAAGCAATCGCGTGAGGATGCCGCTCATCAGTCGTTCTCCATCATCGCATCGAGTCGCTTCGCGCTCAAGAACAGGCGGTACGGATGGCCCGGCGTCTCCTCGAAATCCCACTTCCGGTAAAACGCCTTCGCCGCGTCGTTGAGACAGTCGAGGATCACGGCGACGAACGCGAACGTCTTGCCGGCCTCATGGCAGTCGCGCAGCGCCTGCGCCAGCAATCGGCCTCCCAGCCCCTGGCCCTGGCGTTCGGCGGCGACGCCCAGCCAGGCCAGCACGGCGGCGGGCAGCACCCGCCGCGGCAAACGCTTCGTTATTTCGGCGGGCAGATCCCTGAAATCCACCTGAGCCGTCGCCAGTGTGTAATATCCGGTGATCGCGCCGGCGACGTCCAGAAGGACTTTGGTCGTCGAAAGGTGCTTATCCTGATTCTGAAGCGCGTGGGCCGCCAGCCACTCGTCCACGGGGGCCTCGCCGCTCCGAAACCGCTTGCGGGGGTGGGTCCGGACAAGGCGTTCCAGCCGGAAGCCCTCCGGGAATTGCACTCCGCTCACGATTCGCCCCGCATCATGGCGCCAAGATGCCGCTGCGATTCGGTCAACGTGGGCGTCTCATTCAGAGCTTGCCAGAACGCGAGCTGCTCTTCCGGCGTCAGCGCCAACGTCTGCTCGCCGGCCGCAAGGACCTCGCGTCGCGCCTGGGCGACCGTCACCTGCCGAACGTAGTCGCTCACGCTGATCCGCCGCAATTCCGCCGCCCGCGCCAGGAAAGCCTTGCTCTCGTCGTCCAGGCGGACCATCAGCGGGCTAGGTTTCTGCGGCCGCTTCGACCGGCCCGATGCGCGCGACGTTGCCATGACGCTTCTCCCTCCGTAATGATTGTATTGCAAATGGCAATACAGTCAAGTGAACCGGTAGAGGCCGTTCTTGGCCGACAGTCCATCGCCGATTCGGTGCGAGACGCACCCGTGCCGGCGCCGAAACACACGCGGCTGCGACAGCTGGACGCGGAACTCGGCCCGCGTTATTCTACCTCGGGGGTTGTGAACCGCAGTCTGCGCTGGGCGCCATCATGACCGTGACGCTGAATCTGGCTCCCGAAACCAACCGCCGCCTCCAGGAAAAGGCCGCGCGATTCGGCCTGGGTCTCGAAGCGTACCTTCATCGACTCGCGGAGCGTGAGGCGTTCGACGGCAACGGCGCCGCGCCGGCCAAGGGTGCCGCGAACCATTCCTGCCCTGAGGTTTGGAAAGACTGCTTTCGGACCGACGTGTCGGGGCAGGTGATTGCGGAGGTGATCGGGTGAACCGACCCGCTTACGAAGGGCGATCGCCGCTCCTGACGCAGTGGGCGTCGCGGGTCCTGAAGCACAAGCTGGTGCTGCTCATGGTCGGCGGGGCCTTGGGCACGGTCGCCCGCTATCTGATCGACAGCTGGTTCAAGGCCCAGCCGTGGACGCACGGCTTCCCCCTCGGCACGCTGGTCATCAACGTCACCGGCTCCTTCATCCTGGCGATCGCCGCCGTCGTCATCCTGGAGCGCCTGCCGCCGCGACACCAGGACTGGTACTTGCTGATTGGCACAGGTTTCTGCGGCGGCTATACGACCTTTTCCACATTCGAGTGGGAGACGTACAAGCTGATCCGCGCCGGGAGCTGGCTGCCGGCCCTCGGCAACGTCGTGGGCAGCGTGCTGGCGGGGTTCATCGGCGTGCTGCTGGGGGTGGGCCTGGCCGTCGTCGTCTTTCCGAGACGCTGAGAGGTGACGCCGTGAAAATCGAAGTGGACGCCAAGGTCGTGACCGTGTTCGTCAACAGCACCGACCAGTGGCACGGCCGTCCGCTCTACTCGGCCATCGTGCGACTGTGCCAGGACCAGGGCGTAGCCGGGGCCACGGTGAGCCGCTGCGTCGAAGGCTACGGCGCCGGCGGACGACTGCACACCACGCGCCTGCTGGAGCTGAGCGAGAACCTGCCGGTGCGGATCGACATTGTAGACATTCCGGAGCGCATCGAGCCGTTAATGGAGGCGCTTGGGGGCATGATCGGCGAGGGGCTGGTGACGATCACCGATGCGCGCGTGCTGCGGTTCTTGGCCGATCCGCATGGGCCGGCGGGAGCGTCGGCCTGAGTGGAGATTTGCCACGATGTGCCTGGCTGCGCCGTCACCACTGCGGCGGCAGGAAGCTGAAGAAGTGGCACAAGTAGCCCCTGGATTTGCCGACCGGGATGGGATCGACCTCGCCCTCCCGTTCATGCACCAGGGTATTTCGGTATTCTCGCACCTCGTGTACTCTGTCGTGCTGTTCATCGGGAATCCGGCATATGGCGGCCAAACTTACGAGCAGATCACGGGTGCGAGGGTTGGTACCGCGCATCTGATCCCAGTACTGCCTTAACCCGGTTTCAAATTCCGCGAACAGGCGAATGATATACGTGCCGTCCAAGTTCTCCGCGGCATGGATGATGTCCTTGTAGCGCAGATCCCCTTCGAGAATTGTTGGGTCGCGGCGGACCTGTTCTTGGAATCGATCCGTCGCCTGCCGAATCGCCCAGTACTCGCGCTCGACATCCTTGATCCTTGCCTGCCATTCGTGGTTATGTGGCATGTTGTTTCATCTCTTCAAGCACCCTTTGCAGGGCCTCCTTGGAGAGAGGGGCGCTATGCGCTTGCTGGCCAGAAGCAGCGGGCGGACCCCCAGGAACGGCATAGTGCAGGTTCCAGCGGCCCTCATAAAAATACAGGCTGGCAATGTCGTCATACGCCGGCATCAGGTACAGATCGACGACTCCTTCCGCCCCCGGCGCCGACCGGCCGACCGGCTCAAGCAAGATTCGGCAGGTGTCTTCCTGCAGCACTAGGGCGGGCTCCGGATGGTCGCCAAAGCGGCGGTCGTATAACTTCTTTTCGATGCGGCGAGTCGCCCAGTGCAGTTCCCTGCCCCACTGCTCCACGTGCCCCACCAGATCGGCCAAGCGATGGGTCCAGTTGACATAGGCCATGACCAACTCCAACGCCTTGCTTTCAAAGTCGCGTTGCTCGAAATGGGGCAGTGGTTCTTTCGGTGGGTGATAGCTCAGAACTGCGCCATCGCCCGTTGCTTGCACATATACTATCGCCCTCTTTTTGACCTCCGGCGACTCGCCGCCGTAACCGCGCGCGTGGCCGAGGCCCCACACGAAGCTCACCCAGTAGACATCGGGCTTGCCAGGTTCGGGATTGACGGAGCTGTAAATTCCTGCCCACGGGTCGCGCGTCTCGTTCATTGGAATCCCTGTTGTATGCTCAAGAGATCAGGTGCTCGCCAAAATGTGCATAATATCCCCATCCTGCACGATGTACGTCTTCCCCTCCTGCCGCAGCAGCCCGGCCGTGCGCGCTTCCTTCATGTGCTCGCCGACCCGGCCCTTCGCCTCGCCGTACAGTTTCACGAAGTCGGCCCATGCCAGCACCTCCGCCCGCACAAAGCCGCGCGCCAGGTCGGTGTGGATTTGGCTCGCCCCCACCACGGCGTCGCCGCCGGCCGGCATCGCCCAGGTCCGGCACTCATCGTAGCCGGCCGTCAGGAACACGATCTGACCCATCGCCGTGAACGCCGCCCGCAGCACGGCGTCGCGCTCAAAACCCGTCACGCCGAGGTCCTGCATGAACATGTGCTGATCCTCCTCCGGCAAATCGGCCAGCTCCATTTCCAGCTTGGCCGGCGCTTGCATGGCGCCGGCTGAGAGCGCAGTCAGCTCCGGCGGGATCGGCTGCTTGATGCGGTCGTCGCCGATATTGAGCAGGACGAATTCCGGTTTGAGCGTCAGCAGCTGGAAGCTGCGCACCGCCTTTTCTTCCTCTTCCTTGAGGCCGAGCGAGGCCGGGGTTTGGCCGGCCTCGAAGGCGGCGGCGATGCGCTGCAACAGCGCCAGCTCCAGCTGGTCCTGCTCCTTCAGCTTGGCGGGACGCGGCTTTTTGAGCTGATCCTCCAGCCGGCCGATGCGGCCGGCGACGATTTCCAGGTCGGCGAACATCAGCTCTTCGCGGAAGCGGTGGAGCTGCTGGGCCGGGTCGGATTCGCTGAAACCGTTCAGCACGACGAGCAGACCGTTCGACTCGCGGAGAATGCCGAGACGGCGCGGGTTGTCGCGGCGCTCATCCGGCATCAGGCCGGGCGTGTCGAGAAAATCGAGCGCGGTCGCCGTGGTCTTCTTCGGCTGGAAACGGGCCGACAGCAAATCGAGGCGCGGATCGGGGACCTTGGCCACGCCGGTCTGACCCAGCTGCGCCTTGGCCGGGTCGGGCTTCGCCCCGGTCAGCCACTGGAAGACGGTGCTCTTGCCCGAACCGGCGTAACCGACGATGCCGACTTTCATGAGAGGGGTCAGGGGTCAGGGGTCAGGGATCCACAGAAGGGCGCACCGGCCACTTTACCGCACCGGGCACGGATTGGCTACGGATCGCCCCAGGCGGAGCGGCTTGCGCCGTGGGTATGGTATATTGGTCTCTGCAACGGCCGATTGAGCGATCGGGCCGCATGAGGAGAGAGTTGGATGTACCAGAGCTCCGGTGGATTGCGCGATTTGCCGCCGATGCGCGAATCGTCGGGCGCGCCGCCGGAAGCGGCGGCGCGGCTGGCCCTGGACCGGGTGCGCCAGGCGCTGACGGCCCACGTGGCCGGGCCGCGGCTCGACCCCGGCCGCTTGCTGCAAAACCTGGCGTCGGCGCCGACGCCGCCGGGGCGTGAAGCGGAACGGACGCTCGCCTCCGGCTGGCTGCGCTGGCTGGCCGGCAACCCCGCTGTCGCGGAACCGCTGCTGGCCGAGGCCGCCCGGCTCGCGCGCTTGCAGGAGGGCGCTCCGCTTCTGGCCGAAGCGGCGTACTGGCTGGGCCGGGTCCGCGTGCTGCTGGGCCGTCCCGAAGCTATATCCGAATATGAAACCGCGTTGAAAGAGACGCGCGGCGCGCCGCAGGCGGTCGCCTGGTTGGTCGATCTTCTTTGGCGGTCGGGCCGGGTGGACCGGGCCGATCAGGTGTGGAAATCGGTGCGCGGCAACAAGAAGGTGACGGCCTGCGACGAGGGGCCGCTGCTAGAAGCGCGGACATTGCTGCGCCGCGGCGAGGCGGCGCCGGCCGAGCGGCTGCTGAATGAGGCCGCGCCCGGCGGGGGCGTCGTTCAGGTAGATCGGCGGCTGCTGCTGGCGTGGACATACACGACCTTAAAACAATACGATCGCGCCCGTGAGCATTTCGACGCGGCCCTGGAAGGGCCGTACCCCGCGACGGCGCTGGCGCATTGGCGCAGCTTGCTGGAGAAGCGGAGGTCGGGGGCGCCGGCGACGCCGGAGGAAGCGGGCCGACCGCCAGCGCTGGCGGCGCTGCTG
>DATKHW010000652.1:0-14432 GCA_035546275.1 Gemmataceae bacterium | reverse complement strand
CCTGCGGCGACGGGTGCGGCGTCTGCCCCTGCCCGACCCCCTGCACATGCCCCACCTGCACTTGCCCCAATTGCTCCTATTGCTCCGCTCCCCAGGCGTTCCAGCCGGCGGAATACGTCGTCGAGATGAAGCTGCTCAAGGCCGGCGCCGACGGCGACGACGAGGTTCAGATGTGCCCGCGCGTCACCGTGCTGGAAAATCAGACCGCCTCCGTCGAGATGCTTGGCGTCGAATCGTCGCAGGAGCAGTGCTGCCATCGGATCCAGGCCACGGTGATGAAATCGGTCAAGGGCGTTGTGCTGAATCTGCACGTCGAGGACTCGTGCGCTCGCGCCGAGGGCGAATTCGGCGGGCGAGCGCACACCGAGACGACGGCGATTCGCTGTCCTGTCGCCCTCGATACGACGAACAAACTGGAGCTGGTGCAGGGCGTCGACGGCGCTTACCGGTCGTGGGTCGAGGTGCGGGTGACGGAAGTGAACGGCAAGGCGACGCCGACCAAAGCCGCCGCCTGCACTTGCCCCAAGGTGAAGGCGGCCGTCGCGGAGGAAGAGGACCAGGATGACCAGGGCCTGAGCGGCGCCATCGACGTCATCCAGGGCTTCTTCGAAATGGGCGCCGACGCGGCCGCCGGCATGGCCCAGTCCTGCGGCTGCTGCGACGACAAGCCGTCCGTCTGCACGCCGCCTGTGAACTTTGACGGCGATCCGCTGACCTACGTCCCCTGCACGCGCTGCAGCGCCGTCGAAGCGGCCAAGCAGCCGACCGCGCACGTCTCGATTGATTTCTCACACGATCGCAAGTGCGTGGAAGTGAATAACGGGGACAAGCACTTCAAGGCGACGGCCGATCATATCGTCATGCAGGATGACTGCATCCGCCTGGAAGGCGACGTCCGCGCCGAATCGTGCGACGACTCCGGCCACACGACCCACATCACGACCGATCATCTCACGGTGAACAGCAAGGACGGCGCGATGAAAATCGACGGCGCGACGGAAATCCATCTCGGCGACTAAATTGCGATCCGAAATGCGCGTGGTCACGCAGCCCAGCTGCGTGACCACTTTCATTTTCCGGCCGTTACGCGCCCTTGACCGCGATCTGCCGCGGCTGGACCGCCTCGACCTTCGGCAGATGAACGATCAGCACGCCGTTCTTGCATTCCGCCGAAATGCGGGACGCGTCGATCGACTCGTGGATGGTGAAGGCGCGATAGAAATCGCCTTCCTCATACTCCTGCAGCAGCAAATCCTTGCTCTGCGCCCTCGGCTGCACCCGGCCATGCACGTGCAGCTCGCCGTTCTCGTACCGTAAGTCCACGTCCTGCGGTCGGACGCCGGGCACGTCCGCGAACAGCGCCAGCTCCTTGTCCGTTTCGACGATGTCCACGCGCGGCGAAAAGTGGAGGCCGCCGCGGGTCGCTTCGGTGTGCGCCAGGTCGGCGCGGTCTTTGGTGGGCGTGGTGGATACGTTCGCCATGAGTGATTCCTCCTCTTTGTGTTCGATGGACTCCGACAGCGAGCGGATTACTCCGCCTTGACCTCGATCTTGCGCGGCCGAGCCGATTCATGCTTGGCCAGCTGAATTCGCAGGACGCCGTTTTCCAGGTGGGCCTCCACCTTGTCGGCGTTGACCGGGAACGGCAGCGTCAGCGTGCGGCTGAACTGGCCGAAGTCGCGTTCCTGGCGGTGCCACACGCCCTTCTCGACCGTGTTTTGCTTGCGCTCGCCCTTCAGCGTGAGCTGGTTGCCTCCGGTGACGTAGATTTCCAGGTTCTTGAGGTCCTGGCCCGGCAGCTCCGCCTCAACAAAGACCGCGTCGCCTTCCTCCCACACGTTGAGCGGCGGATAGGCGCGGGCGCCGAAGAGCCCGTGGCCCCCGTCGCCGCCCCAGCGGTCGAAGAGGCGATTCATCTCTGTCTGGAAGGTCTGCAGCTGGTTCCACACCGGGTCGAGCGTCTGCCAACGATTTTGTCGCGCCATTTCATCTCCTTTACCGATTGGATAAGATGCCCTCGCGGCGGCGTCTCGCGCCGGCGTCGGACATCCGAGTGTTCGCTTCGGGATGCTCGTTGTTGCGTCGGCCTTTCCGGCCGCAAGTGACCAGGCAGCAATCAGCGTGCCGTTTTCTCGGACGCCCGCTCTTGGCGGAACGCCTGTTGGAACTTACATATTCTCAAAGACTTGTGGATAAGCGTTGAAAACCATCGGATTCGATCGTCCTGTGCGGTTTCGGCCATACTGGCAGTCGCCGCACAGATGAAAGCAATTGCTCCGGGCCTGTCTCTATATCCTGGCGGGCGTGGCTTTGGAGATAGGGTGCGATGTTCCGCGGCCGGCTGGATTACCTGATGCACCGCCTGCGGCGCGCCGTCGGAACGCCGGCCGACGCCGCTTCCGATGCGGCGCTGCTGGGCCGGTTCATCGTCAGCCGCGATCAAGCCGCCTTCGAGCTGCTGCTATGGCGCCACGGACCGATGGTTTTGAGCGTTTGCCGGCGCATGCTGCGTTGCGATCAGGACGCCGAGGACGCGTTCCAGGCGGCCTTTCTGCTGCTGGCGCGCAAGGCCGCATCCATTCGCCGGCGCGAGTCGGTGGCGGGCTGGCTGTATCAGACGGCCTGCCGCGTCGCCCTCCGCGCTCGCGTCACGGCTCGCAAACAGCCGGCGACGGCGCCTGTTGGAGCGGAACCAACCGCGCCGGACGCGGAGCCGGATTTCGTCTGGCGCGAGCTGCGGCCGATCCTCGACGAGGAAATCCGCCGGCTGCCGGAGAAATATCGTCTCGTTATCGTGCTTTGCTGGTTGCAGGGGCGGACGCACGCGGAGGCGGCCCGAGAGCTGGGCTGTCCGCGCGGCACAATCGGCGTGCGGCTGCATCGGGCGCGGGACATTCTGCGCGGCCGACTGACGCGCCGGGGCCTGGCGCTGTCGGCCGGCGCCCTGGCTTTGCTGGCGGCGGAGCGAGCGGCGGCGTCCGCGCCGGCGGCCATCGTTCATGCCGCCCTGAAGGCGGCGCTGCTGTTCGCGGCGGGGAAGGCAGTCGGCGCGGCTGCGTCGCCGCAAGCCGTGGCCTGGACCCAAGGAATTCTGAGGAGCCTCTTCATGTCCAAGATGAAAATGCTGACGGCGGCCATCCTCGTGTTGGCCGCGCTTGGGAGCGGCGTGAGTTATTTCGCATCCCTCAAAGCGGCGCCGCCCCGGCAGGATGCGTTAAGCGCTCCCCCCGCCGCGGGAAAGGCCGACGACTCGAAGGTCTCCATTACGGTCCCCGCGGAGGAGGAAGGACGGCTCGTTCTCGTCGGAACGGGCATTCAACCAAACGAAACCGTTGCGGCGAAGGACCGCGTGAAGGTGGAGGTCGGCTTCCTGGCCGTCGAAGTCGATGCCAAGAACGACCCGAAATACGCCAGTCTCGCCCCCGAAAAGTGGTGGGCCACGCTGGATCCGACTGGCGCCAAGGCATTCGTGCGCTGGAAGCCAGGCGACGCTTTGCCGCCCGATCAGCTCATTGTGGTGCGCGAGGAGCGGGAATATCGGAAACTGCACGTCGGCGACATGATCGAGGAAGGACAACTCCTCGCCATTGTGGACGAGGACACTGCCCTGAACGACGTCGCCATCCGGGTTCAAAAGCTGGACACAGCCGAATCGGAGTATGTGGAAGCGGGCAAGACGAAGCAGGAGGCGGAACGACGGGCCAAGGAATCGCAACGCTTGTATGAACTGCACACCGGGGTCATTTCGCTCGATGCCTATTATGCCGATCTGCTCAACGCCGCTCGCTACGCCGCGGAAGAGCACGCCAAGCTGTCCGCCCGCCAGGAGGCCGTCTCGGAATTGCGCGCGTCGCTCTCTATCCTCAAGATGCACGAAATCCGCAGCCTGGATCGCGGAATCGTCAAAGAAATTCTGAAACGCCGCGGCGAAGACGTGCGCCCGGGAGAAGCCATCGTCCGCCTTGAGGTGGAAGATGCAACAGCGGCAGGCGACCGGATCGTCGCGCCGCCGGCGGCGCCGTCCACGGTCGTCCATGTCCCCGCCCAGCGCGACGGCGTGCTGCTCATCGTCGGGACGGAGATTAAGGAGGGAGAAAAAGTCCCGGCGGATCGCGTCGTCGTGGCGAAGATCGGCGGCGAGGAGAAGCGCTATCGCCGGTTGATGGAAGGCGACGCCGTGGAGGAAGGTCAGCTGCTGGCGCGGTTGGACGACCGGCTGGCGCGGCTGGATGTGGAGGAAAAGAAGGATCGCGTCGAGGCGGCCGAAGCCGACGTGCGGGCGGCGCTAAAGACCAAGGAGGAAGCCGAACGCCGCCTTCAGGGGTTGAGCGAACTCCGCAAGAACAACGTGGTTTCGGACGAGGAATTCAACTCGGCCAGGCTGAGCGCGGAGCGCTCTGCGGAAGAAGTCAAGGGCAAGGCGGCGGCCCTGAAGGGCGCGGAGGCCGAGCTGCAGGCCGCTCAAACCGTATTGGAGATGTACGAAATTCGCAGCCCCGTTCGCGGCGTCGTCAAAAGCATCGCCAAGAACCGCGGCGAGGCGGTCAAGGCGCTGGAAACCGTCGTGGAGATCGAGGAGCAGAAATGAGAACCGTCCGGGCGCGGCACTCGCCGGCGCCCGGACGGTCGTGATGCGGCGCCGCGGTTAGCGCATACCGATCGCCTTGATGGCGTCATTGGCGGCCGCCTTGAGTGCCGGCGACGAACCGGGCGCCGCCGCGATCTGCTGGAGGGTCGGCAGGCTCGCGGCGGAACCGATCCCCTGCAGCTTCAGGTACTGACACAGCTTGATTTTTTCCGCCACCTTAGCGGTGGGATTGTTGAGGCCGTCGTCGATGGCGGTTTCCACGAACGGCTGGCCCATGTCGTTGAGCGCCTTGAGCGCGTCTCGTGCATGTGGTTGGCCGGTTTCGCTCATGGGCAGCAGCACGTAAACGGCCCGTTCGTCCTTGAGCTTCACCAGCGCCTCCATCGCGGCTTGCTGCAATTTGCCGAATGGGTCGCGGTTGCTTGTCATGGCGTCGATCAAGGCCTGCACGCTGACCTTGTCGTCCTTGTCGCCCCAGACGCCCAAAGCCCTTGCGGCGGCTGGGGCCACGCCCGAGACCCATTCGTCGGCTAGCGCCCGTATCAGGGCCGCGCACACATCCTTTTGGCGGTTGGGGTCCACCTTCATGGTCATCAGCTTCTCACAAGCCTGCTTCTTCTGGTTCGCGTCCTGGGCGTTCAACTCGCCCAGGAGAACATCCAAGGATACGTCCGTGCCGGTGAAACTCGCCTTGAGCCGAGCTGCGGCCTCGACGGCCTCTTTGCTCTTGCTTTCCTTCAAAACTCTGTCGACGGCGTTCCTGGCGACAGGACCCATGATCCGCAATGCCTGTTCCGCGGTCTTCCCGTCCTCGCCGAAGTCCCCGAGGTGCCTGGCGAGCGCGTCCGCTCCGGCCTCGTCCTTGATGGCGGCCAAGGCGAACATGCAAGCCCTGCGGCTTTCACCAAAGCCGCCCCTCGTGTCCATTTCGCTGATAAGGGCCTGAACGCTGTCCTTGCTCCCCCACGTCTTTAGAGCGGTCGCCGCCGCGGCGCGCGTTTTCTCTTCCTTGTCCACCAGCGCGTTTTCCAGCGCATGGGACGCCTCGAACCGTCGGGCCTCGACCACCGGCGTCTTCGCCAGGTATTCGGCCGCGCGTTGCAAGTAGCCGCTGTCGGGGCTGCTGAGGTCCTTCATCGCCTGATTCAATTTGCGGTCGTCGGTCGTGTTCCACGCGTCCAGCAGCTTTCGCGCTTCCTCGCACGCCGGCGGCCCGAAAGGACGCGGATTGGGATCGTCCAGGTAGGTGAGTACCTCGTTTTCCGCCGCCGGGCCGATTTGGGTCAGCAAATCGGCGGCGTCGCCGTGGGCGTCCGTTTCCAGCCGCTTGGCGACGAGCTTGATGAGACTGGCCTGGGCGTTCGCATCCTTGTCCTTCATGCGCATCAGGGCGTCCACGGCCGGCCCGCCCTTCTTATGAAAGATCCATTGATCGTCGGCGCTCCCCAGGCGGACGAGGGTCTGCACGTTCTCCGGCCCGGCCCATTGATACAGGGCTTTCAGGGCGGAATCGCGCTCCAGGGGATCGTTCATGGCCTGTTCGATCGCCTTGGCCACGACCGACCGCTGTTTGTCGTTGACCGTCGCCCCCGCCAGCCAGTCCAGCGCCTTGTTCTTTTGGTCCGTGTTTTGGCCCGTTTGGATCCAAAGCACGGCGTCGTTCACGTCCTTCGGCTCGTCGGCGTTCGCCGAAGAAGTGTCCGGCGGCGGGGCGGAGTGAGTGAACCACCACAGGGCGAACAGGCCGCCGCCGACGCCCAGCAGAATCACCAGCAGCACCCCGCCGCCGATCAGCAGCAGGAATCCCGTGGACCCGCCTTTCTTCTTGCGAGGCGGCGGCGCCCGGCGGTCGTCTTCCTCCTCGTCGTCCAGGTCGTCTTCCCGATCCCGATCGCGGCGGATAGCCGACGGCCTGGCGCTCGGCGGCGGAGTGGAGGCGCGCGGCGGCTGGGGACTGGTTTGCAAACCGTCCCTGCGCAGCTTGCTGTTCCGGCCGGCCGAAGTCGCGGCGGGCGCCTTGACGGGCGCCTCTCCGACCACGAACGTCTTGGAGCATTTTCGGCATTGGACTTTTTTGCCGCGCTGCGATTCGGCCAGGTTGTACGTGGCGTCGCAGCTTGGGCAGCGAGTCGGGATGGACATACGGCAACACCCTCTGGGAGAAGGCAGCAGGACCTCGTTGTTCGCTGTGCTAGGCGCTCCCGGCCGAGCGGCCGAGCGCAACCGGTCCTACCCTGTAATAGACGACGGCGACGGCGCGAGCGACCGCACCGGCGCCGCGAAAAGCGGGATGAAGGAGTACGCAATTATGATGGAAGCAAAAGTGCGGCCGACTGTCAACCGGCCCGTCGCAAAAGCGCGATTTTTTTCGCAGCGGCGGCCGTTCTTGCTCCCAGGCTCCGCCTGCGAGCGCACTGGTTGCGAGGCTCTGCCTCGCGTCCCTCCGGCAGGCGGAGCCTGCCAGGCTGTGCGTGCCGGGGCAGAGCCCCGGCACGAGAATTGGGGCTGTCAACCGGCCCGTCGCAAAAGCGCGATTTTTTTCGGAGCGGCGGCCTTGCGGCCATCCTCGCGCCGCCACATGAGCAGCGTGAACGCCGGCACCAGGAACGGGCGCACCACAAACGTGTCCAGCAAGACGCCGAATGCCAGGGCGAAACCGATCTGCACCAGCGTGTTCAACCCGGCCAGCATCAGCGTGGCGAACGTCCCGGCCATGATAAGGCCGCATGACGTGATGGCGCCCCCGGTGTGGCGCAGGGCCCGGCGCGTCCCCTCGTCGGTCCCGTGGCGCTTCCTCTCCTGCAACATGCGCGTGACCAGCAAGATGTTGTAATCCTCGCCGACCGCCACCAGGATGGTGAAGAGGAAAAACGGCACGCGCCAATCCACTTCACAGAGCGGCCGGCCGTACCAGGTCCAGGCCGCCAGCGTCGTCGCGCCCAATGTGGCGTAATAGCTGAGCAGCACAGTGCCGAGCAGATACGCAGCCAGCCACGGCCGGCGCACCAGCACCATGAGGATCAAGAAGACGCCGACGAGCACCAGCGCGTTGATGCGGAGCCGGTCGGATTCGGTCACGTCCGCCAAGTCGCGGGCGCCGACGGTGACGCCATAGCTCTCCGCCCGCACCGCGCCATAACCCGCCGTGCAGCGCGGCAACTCCTGGTCCAGACATCGTTCGATAACGCCGAGCGTTTCGTTGCTTTTCGGATCGAACGGGTCGGTTTTCAGGACGACGTCCAGCCGCGTGAACCAGCGCGGCGCCGCCCTCTCCTTCCCCTTTTCCTTGGGCGGCGGCGTCTTCGCCAAGTAGACGTCGTGGGCGCCCTTGCGGACCGGATCGGTGAAGGTTTCGCGGACGGTGTTCATTAGCGCCCCGAAGACGCCGCCCTTTGCAGCGTTCAGGTCCGGCGGCGGATCGGCGAGCGGCTCGCCCAGAGGTTGCGTCCAGCTGCGCACCTCGGCCACATTGTCGAGATTCTGGATCGTCATACTGAGATGACGAATGACGGCTTCGCCTTCCTTGCCCTCCCAAGGGCGCGACGATTCCAGCAGCACCGTGATCGGCCCGACCTCGCCGGCTTTGAAATGACTCTCGACGACCGACAGGCCGACGACGCTCTGACAGGCCGGCGCCAGCTCGCCGGTGGCCCGGTAGGCCGCATGAACCTGGAAACCCAGCACTGCCAGCGGCAGCAGCACGGCGACGGACGCGGCGAAGATGGCGATGGGCCGGGTCGTCACCTGGCGGCTGAGCCAACCCCAAAGGGAAGGGGCCAGAGGACCGGGGACAGGGGTCAGGGCGCCCTCTTTCTGACTCGCGACGCTTATCCCCTGACTCCTTGGCCAGAAGACGACAGGGCCGAGCAGCCGAAGGAGCGCCGGCGCCAGGGTGAGCGAGGCGGCCAGCGCCACGCCCAGACCGATGGCGATGGCGGGGCCGCCGGAACGGACCTTGGCGAACTCGGCGAAGGCCATCATGCCCAGTCCGCATATCACCGTGCCGGCGCTGGCCGCCAGGGCGCCGCCGACCGAACCGACGGCCCGCGTCAAGGCGGCGTCGCGGCCGCGGCCGGCCGCCAGCTCTTCCCGATAACGACTGATGAGGAAGAGGCAATAGTCGGTCCCCGCTCCGTACAGCATGACCACGGCGAAGATTTGGCTGGTGTTGACCAAGTAAAAGCCGGGAATCACCGTGCAGAGCGCGAGGACCTTCAGCGCCACCCACACCGAACCGGCGATGGTCACAAGCGGGACAAGCGCCAGCAGCGGGGCGCGATAAACGGCCAGCAGGATGACGATCACAAGAATGATCGTGGCCAGCGTGGTGCTGTCGAGTCCGTGGGCGCTGGCCCGGACCAGGTCGCGGCCGACGCCGGCATGTCCAGTGACGTATAACTGCGGGGCGGCGGCGCCTGCGTCGGTCAGGCGCTTGCGCACCACCTGCTCCGCCCGGTCCACGGCCGCCGCCGTTTGCAGGGCCATGTACGGCGTGGCCAGGCTGACTTGCAGGAGGGTGCATCGGCCGTCCTCGCTCAGCAGGCGCTTGCCGAGGAACGGCTGACGGTAGGAGACGATGCGCCCGATTTGCAGGGCCGGCTCGGCGTCCTTGAGCTGGTTCAGGTCGGCCGCCATGCCGTCCACCAGATGGAGGTCAGCTTCGGTGAGCGGACCGTCGCTGCGTTGGACGGCGAAGAGGACGCGGCTGGCGAATACATCCTGCGGAAAGGATTCCTGGAGGAGCTTGTAGCCGCGGACGCTGGGGCAGCGGTCGGGAAGGAAGCGAACGTCGTCATCCTGGGTTCCCCGCCCGGCGTCCGGGGCCATCAGGGCGACGCCGACGCCCAGAAGCAGCCAGGCCGTGCAAATCCACCAGGGATGCGACGCGGAGAAGCGGCCAAGGAACGAAAACATGCCCCACGTCTCCCCAGGAGTCGGCTTCCGGAGCGCAGTAGACCGTAGTGGGCCGCACAAATAAAGGCGGCTTCTTGCGCGCAGCAACAGCGTACAGCCATCATCGGTCCTTTTCAGCGGCGCCCTGCAAGGAAAGCTGCGCGTCGGTGAGGAGACGCAAACGCGGCGGCGAGCTGGGAAAGTCACGCAGGGCGCCGGCTTCAGCGAAACGGCGGAAAGGCGCTGCGCCAAAAAGGGCCTCTGGACGCATCGCCTTGCCTTTGGTATGAGCCGCCGCCATTCCAGCGGACCGCGCCGAATGAACCCGTTGCCAAGAGAGGATGGAACCTCATGTTCAAGCGGATATGGGCGCCGGCCCTGTGCCTGGCGCTTGGGGCGGTGGGATTGCTCCGCGCCGACCCGCCAGTGACCGCCGACCCGAATCAGACTTACGCCGTAACGCCGGATTTGGGGCCGTGGATGATTTGCGCCACCTACTTCAGCGGGCCGACCGCTCCGGAGCTGGCGCGGCAAATGGCGCTGCAGATCCGCACGCAGCATAATGCGCCGGCATATGTCTTTGATTACGCGGAACAGGAGCGACAAAGGGAACAGGAATTGCTCGCGCAGATGCATCGCGACATGCCCGCAGAAGCACCGCAGGACGGCTCCGACCGGGTCGTGCCGATCCCGCGTCACCATCCGACCATCCACGTCGAGGAGCAGTGCGCCGTACTGATCGGCGGCTTCCCCGATGAGGAGGCCGCGCACAAGTACCTGCTGGGCGTGAAAAAGTGGAACCCGCCCCAGCTGCAAGTTGCTAACGGCGAGCCGTTCGAATGGATCGCCTACGACCGCGACAAGGAAGTGAAGCTAAATCCGTTTGAGAAGATGAGTATGGTGGTGCGCAATCCCAGCATGGCCAACGACGCGGCGGCCCGCGATCCTTCCAAGGACAAGTTCCTCTGGACGCTTAATGCGGACGAAGAATACAGCATGTTGCGCTGCCCGGGTAAATTCACCCTGGCGGTGAAAGAGTACGTCCTGGCTTCGAAGGTGAAGGTGGCGCAGGGCCAGGCGCAGCCGACCATCGGCCTTAAGCCGTTCAACCTCTTCGGGAACCACAATCCCGAGGACGAGTCGGTGGCCGTGGCGGCGCAAGACGCGCACGAATTGGCCAATACGCTGGAAAAGGCGCTTGGCAAGACCGGAATCAAGGCCTATGTGCTGCACACGCGGACCAGCAGCGTCGTGTCGATCGGCGCCTTTAACGCCCAGGACGATCCGGCGATTCAGGTCATGTCTCAGGAGCTGGCCCGCTGGCTGCAGGCGATCGCCGCCCGCTCGCCCGATCCAACGAAAAAGGATCCGCTGGGGCTGTTCCCCTCGCCGATCCTGATTCCAGTGCCGCATCCAGACCATTGAACGCCGAAGGCGGGGCGCTGGCCGCGGTGAAAGTCGCGGCCAGCGCCCCGCCTTTGTTTCATTTCCTCGATCCCGCTTTCAGTCCATCATCGTCGGGCTTTTGCTGGGCCGGCGCCGTCTTTCCGGTCAGCGACAATTCATCGTCGTGATCGCCCAAATGACAACCGTGGCACACCGCCGCCACGCCGAGCAAGACGCCAAAAGCCACGCCAAACCAGCGGCGCCGTTTTCCCAGCGCTGGACCATCCCCCCTCTGATTTCGTCTTGGACGGCCCTGCGGGATCGTTGCGGTCATGGTTTCTGCTTCAGCTGCGCATCAAAGAATGACGTCATCTGGCGTATGCAGCCCAGCAGCTTGTCCGGCCGGGGATCGTGCCCTTCGCCCTCCAGGACGATCACCCGCGCGACGCCGCCGGCCGCGTTGATCTTGGCCGCCAGCAGCTGCGACTGCTCCAACGGCACGATCTTATCATGATCGCCGTGAAAGATCAGCAGGGCGGCGGAGTTCTTGCCGGCGTAGGTCAGCGGCGACGCCTTGCGGTACGCTTCCGGCTTGTCGGCGATCGTGCCGCCGATCAGTGGAATGAGGTTCTTCGCCGTCACGTCCGCATTCCAGCACGGGGCCGTCAGGTCGGTCGGGCTGAAGAAGCTGGCGACCGCCTGCACCCGGCTCGACTGGTCCGAATTGCCGCCGGTTCCTTCCAGTCCGTCTTCCGCGGCCGTCACGGCGAGCAGCTCTGCCAGGTGGCCCCCGGACGCGAAGCCGAGCGCGCCGATATGATCCGGATCGATTTTGTAGATTTGGGCGTTGGCCCGCAGCCAGCGCACGGCCGCCTTGCAGTCCTCGATCTGAGCGGGAAAGGGATCGTGCGGGGCCAGGCGGTAGTCCGGCGACACGGCCACAAAGCCGCGGCGAGCCAGCGCCTGCATGGCGCCCGTCATCTGCCTGCGGTCGCCGTCCACCCAGCCGCCGCCGTGAATGCAGACCACGACGGGGAAAGGCCCGTCCCCGTCGGCCGGCATCGCCACGTCGAGCCGCAGGTCCGTCCCGCCGCCTTTGCCGAAAACGAGATCCGGAATCTCCCGAATCGCCGGCCCGTCCGCCGACGCCGTCGCCGCCAGGCCGACGCCCGCCAGCAGACACAGCACAAAGGATCGCATGGGAACCTCCTGTTCACGCCGGCCGTGAGCCGACACGCGACGCTTCCGCCCTCGCTACTATGGGTCTGGTCCAGCTAAAATACAATACGGGAGCAAGACAGCTGCTGATCGTATGGTTCGGGGGAGACGGTGTGATTGAGCAAGCGATTTACGGCGTGCAAGACGGCGGCGACGGGGGGATTCTGGCGCATTCGCCCGGCTTTCTCGACGCCTGGCGCCCAGCGGTGGAACGGCTGGCGGCGAATTTCGGCGAGCGGCCGGAAGGCGTCGCGTGTCCCGGTTGCGTTTTTGCCCAGCCGTTTCCCGACCGTCAGGTCGTCGTGGTGCAGGCCGCCGACCAGGGAGGAAGCGACGGCCGCCCGGGAGCGCTGGCGTTTCGCCTGCTCCTTGTGCCGGCGCGGCTGTACGACCGCTTGGGCGGCGATCCATTCGCCATTGCGAATCGGTTTCCTCCCGACTGGAAGGCGCGCGGCGATTTGCCGAGCCTGGAGTGGACGGGCGAGCCGCCGCCGGCGCGCACTGTGGAAGAGATTCAGAAGGTGCTGAACGTGCCGCACAGCGCCACGCTCTTGGGCGGCGTTCAGGCGTTGCTGGACGGCGGCCGATTGGTATTCGAGCGCACGGCGCCGGATGCGCACGTGCTTCGCAGCCTGTGGGCGCTGCTGCCGACGGCCAGTCGGCGCGGCCTGTGGCCGGCCACGTTTGCGTTCAGCAACGCCTGCCGCTTTCACGCCGTCGTCGTGCCGCGGGCCGAGGGGCCGGATTTCGCCGACTACATTGATGAAGAGCGGGCGGGCGATTACCCCGCAGGCCGGTACGAATTGCAGCTGCAAACCGCCGTCGAGTCCGGCGATCAGCGCGAAATGGACGCTCTCTTCGCCCGCCGCAGTCAACGGCACATGCTGCACCTGGTCGTCGGGCTTCTTCTGTTCATGATGGCCGCGTCGCTGGCGTCGCTCTGGCCGGGGCCGCCCGCCGCACCCAAGCCTGGGACGGCCGCGGCCGCGGCGGACCAACCCAAACTGCCGGCGGCCGAGGCTTGCCCGCCGCTGGATGGGCCGCAACGCCGGCAGCTGGTGGAGCGCTTGCAGCAGCTCGGCCGGCTGCGCGGCGTCGCCGTTCCCGCCGACACGACCGATGCGGCCCTGACCGACGGCATCGAGAAAATCGACGCCGCGCTCGGCCCCGGCGAGGCCGGCCGCGACCCCGGCCGATTGCACGACCTGGGACCGGTGCAGCGGCAGCTGCGAGCCCTCTTGTGGAAGCACGGCGTCGCGGACTACGACGCTCCCGGATTGGAGCCCGCGCAAGTGGTGGTCCGATTGCAAGACAAAATGGGGCTGAAATAGCGGCGCACACGGGACGACGGAATCCGGCTCAGGACGACGCTCATGGCGCACGAGTGGCACTTCACTCAGAACGGGCAGCCCGCGATCAGTCCCGTCTCCTGGGGCCAGCTGAAGCAGTTGGCGGCGGAGGGCAAGCTGCAACCGACCGACACGGTGTGGCAGGACGGCATGACCGGCTGGCTGCCGGCGGCGTCGGTCAAGGGGCTTTTCCACCCGTCGAAGCTGCCGCCGCCGACGCCGCCGAAAAAGGATAAAGACGCTGTCAAAAAGTCGGGACAAATGCCGATGCTGGCGCCAGCGGAAAAGCGGCCCGGCGGCGGATTGGCTGAATTGCACCCGCTGCTTGTCCTGCTGCTCGCGGCGCTGACGCTGGGCGTTTTCGGCTTGGTGTACGCCTTCCGCATCTCGGCGGCGTACACCGCACGGGCCGCCGTGCGCCGGACCGATGCGGCGGGGCGTACGCTGGGCCGCGCCCGCCATCCGATCGCCGTGCTGCTGCTGTCGTACTTCACGGGCGGCTTCTACTTCGCCTACTGGACCTATCGCACCATGCAGGAATGCAGCGTTTACAGCGGCGGCCGCGATTACGCCTCACGCTCCGAGCTGACGCTGATGCTGCTTGTTCCTGGCTATGCGATCTACGCCGCCCTGTTCCGGCTGCCGGACCTGGTCAAGGCCGTCCGCAAGACGGCCGGCGCCGCGGAATGGGGCGCCCTGTCGGCTGTGCCGATTTTCATCGTCCCGTGCATGTGGCTGTGGCTGCCGTATCTGGCCATGCTCTATCAGGACGCTCTCAATCAGGTATGGTTCACGGCCCCATGATTCCGTGCCTCCACGTCCGGCCCTGTCCCCATCCGGCGCATCGCGCCACGCGCTTGCAGCTGCTCGGCGCCGCGCTGGCAGGGATTGCGCTGCTAGCCGTCTGGAATCCGGTCGCCCATCCCGGACCGAAATGCTGCCTGCTGCGCTGGGCGATCGGGTTGCCCTGTCCCGGCTGCGGCATGACGCGCGGCGTC